>JAJYGJ010000180.1 GCA_021790695.1 Nitrospirota bacterium
TTGCCAGGTGCTGCCCGAAGCCGTCCTGGCTGAAAAGTATCCCATCTTCGAGGCAGAGGGTCATCATGGAGTCCGGCCAGTGGACCATCGGGGTCTCTATGAACTGAAGGGTCCGCCTGCCGATCTTGAGCTTCTCGCCGGTCTTTACGAGCTTGATGTCCCACCCGGAGATGTCATGGTAACGGGCGAGCCCCTCCTTGCCCTTCCGCGTGCAATAGACCGTGACTTTGGGCATGAGGGCTATGAGCCTTGTAAGCCCCCCGCCGTGGTCAGGCTCAATGTGGTTTACGACAAGGTGCCTTATGCCGGCGGGCTCTATCAGGGATTTTATGTTTCCTATCGACTCATCGACGAACTCCAGTTTCACGCCGTCGATGAGGGTGGGCTCTTCGTCCAGTATGAGGTAGTTGTTGTACGTGGAGCCCCTCGGGGTTATGTACCCGTGGAAATCCCTTATCGCCCAGTCTATCGCCCCGACCCAGTAGACATCCGGTTTCAGAGAGGTAACACCCATTCAATGCCTCCATTTGGATTAAATTTATATCGTTAAATAGTAGCACCTTTTTGCCGCCGCTTGAACCCGGGGCGCAGGGACCATCCGGTTTGATCCCAAAACACGCGCCGTGATGTGCCTCCTGGAATCAGCATTGCCAATATTTGCCAATGCCGCCCGGCGGGTCTAAACTCTCAAGTGATGAAGACGGGCAGGGTCGTATGGATAACGGGGCTTCCGGGAAGCGGCAAAAGCGCCGTTTCCAGGGCCCTGCGGAAAAGGCGTGCCCGCCTGGTCATCCTCCAGATGGACGAACTCAGGAGGCTTGCCACCCCGAGGCCCACATACTCCGTTTCCGAGAGGGACATCCTCTACCGCGCCCTGGTCTACGCGGCCAGGACGCTCTCCGGTCTGGGCCATGACGTCGCCATAGACGCGACCGGCAACCTGCGCAGGTGGCGCGAGCTTGCAAGGGCCGAGATACCGGGGGCGTTCGCGGAGGTCTATCTCAAATGTCCCCTTTCCGTCACCATGGAGAGGGAAAAACGGAGGATAATGAGAAGGGGGGCGCCGCGCGGCGTCTACGCCAAGGCGAAAAAAGGCTGGCCGGTCCCCGGTCTTGCCGCTCCCTATGAAGAGCCGCGGCACCCGGAGCTTGTGATCGAAACGGACAAAACGGGTGTGGCGGCGGCGGCGCATCTCGTGGACGGCCTCCTCCGGAGACTTGCCAAAAGCCGGCGCGGATGATTTAGAATTGATTCCGATGGGAAAGATAAAGGTCCTTCCACCGGAGGTGACGGACAGGCTCAGGGCCGGCGAGGTGATAGAGAGGCCCTCGGGGGCGGTCAAGGAACTTGTCGAAAATTCCCTGGACGCCGGCGCCGCCCATATCAAGGTCCAGGTCAAAAAAGGCGGAAAGGCCTTCATATCGGTCCTGGACGACGGGGATGGAATGGGCCCCGAGGACGCCCTTTTGAGCCTTGAGCGGCACGCCACGAGCAAGATTTCCGCCGCTGATGACCTCTTTGGCATAACCACGCTGGGCTTCAGGGGGGAGGCCCTGCCATCCATAGCCGCGGTCTCGGACCTCGTTTTGACGACCGCGCCCGCCGGCGCGGGGGCCGGGCTTCGGATAGAGGCCAGGGCCGGCAGCGTCACCGGGACCCGTCCGGCCCCCGCGCTTGGAACGAGCGTGGTCGTGCGGGAGCTTTTCTTCAATACCCCGGCCCGGAGGAAATTCCTCAAGTCCGACGCGGCGGAGAACCTCCATATAATAAACGCCCTTACCAGGCAGGCGCTCTCTCATCCGAAGACCGGGTTTTCGCTCAGCATGGACGGCCGCCTCTGCATGGACCTGGCCCCCGCGATTGACGAGCGGGAGAGGATAATGCAGATATACGGGGCCGGGTTTATGGAGGGTCTTGTCGAGGCCGCGAGGCAGGAGACCGGGTTTGGGGCAAGACTCTTTTTTTCAAGGGACGGCAACTGGAGGGCGACGAGGAGCCATCAGTTTATCTTCGTAAACGGAAGGCCGGTAAGGGACGCCGGTCTCGGACACGCCGTTTACGGGGCCCTTGCCGGCCTTCCCGCGGGCAGGCATCCCGTCTTTTTCATCTTCATCGAGGCCGACCCCCGGGCCGTGGACATTAACGTGCATCCGCAGAAAGAGGAGGTGCGCTTCACCGGGAGGGACCGGCTCTACAGGCTCATCAGGGGCGCGGTTGCGGATGCCCGGCGCTCCGAAAAGCCGGCTGCCGCGATACTCCCCCCTCATATGAACGGGCAGGCGGCGCCATCGGCTCCGGCCCCTCTTTCCGTCCCGGAGGCCCCTTCCGTCTTTGAAGACCGGACGGTTTATTCCGGTTCAGGCGGAGGGGCGGCCTGCCTTTATCCGGAGGCCGGGGCCGAAGGCAAAAAGACGCGGCCCTTTATCCGCCTTGGCGAGATGTTTTACGCTTATTCGGAGGGGCAGGGGGTCGTGCTTCTTGACCAGCACGCCGCTCATGAAAGGGTGATGTACGAGAAGCTTCTGAAGAATATCGGGCTTTTGCCCGGCCAGTTCCTC
This sequence comes from Nitrospirota bacterium, assembly GCA_021790695.1. Lineage (GTDB taxonomy): Bacteria > Nitrospirota > Thermodesulfovibrionia > Thermodesulfovibrionales > JdFR-88 > JAJYGJ01. The sequence goes on from JAJYGJ010000180.1 coordinate 2,559, forward strand.
TTTCCCCTTTCAATAGAGCTTGCCCCGGCGCAGAGACAGGCGGTGATGGCCCACCGGGAGCTTCTATTCGAGATGGGGTTCGAGGTGGAGGAATTCGGCGGCGGAAGTGTGATACTCCGGAGCGCACCGGAGGAGTTTTTGAGAAAAGGGGCGATTGATTACGCCTCACTGCTTGAAGACGCGGCGGGAGGGCTTTTGGAGGACAGGGAGTCCGGGGCGCCGGAGCTTAAAAAGAAGATCGCCGCCAGGCTCGCCTGCCACGGCTCCGTCCGGGGGGCGGAGGTCCTGGGCGAGGCCGAGTTCGGAAGTCTCCTTGATGACCTTGACAAGTGCGAGGACCCGGAGCACTGCCCTCACGGCAGGCCGACGCGCCTGCGCCTTGACAACGACCAACTGAAGAAGATGTTCAAGCGGAAATAGGTTTTATCCCTTGGGAAGGACCATCATCAGCCGTGTGCCCTCGGCGGCGGGCTCGATTGTGATCCTGCCGAAGCTCTTTCTTATCGCCAGGCGGGCTATGGGAAGGCCCAGGCCGGAGCTGCCCGGCTTTGTCGAGTAGAAGAGGGCGAACATCCGGTCCGCGTCCTCGACCCTGACCGGTATGCCGGTATTGAAGATGGTTACCTTGACGGCATTATCGGGCGCCCGATAGGGCTCCGATGTGATGACGACCTTGGGCTTTGGGGAGTCCGCCGATGCCTCGATTGCATTTTCCAGCACCTGATAGAAGGCGACCTTGATGTCCGACAGGTCCGCCTCGATGAAGCCCGTTTGCGGGTCAAGGCCGGTCTCTATCTCGACCTTGGCCGCCTCGATCTTTGACGCAAGCTCCCCCAAGGCCCCTTTTATCAGTTCGGGCAGGTATATGCTTACGGCATAGGCGTCTTTCTGGAACATATCGACATAGGTTTTGATGTCCGCCACCATGGCCGCGCACCTGGAGCTTTGGGCGATGATGTCCTCCACCACGCAGTACGACGGGTCTTTTATGTCCAGGGACTTTTGTATCCTCTTTAGATTGCCCCCGATTACCGTTATGGGGTTTCTTATCCGGTCGGCTATGCCGCCTATGATCTCCACGTCGCAGCGGCTCGTGGCCTCTATGTAAGCGGTCGTCTCGGTCAGAAGGCAGAAATCCAGTATCTTGCCGACGACGGAGGATACCTTTGCCTGGCCGGCCTGCGGCACATCGCTTTCGATTAACTGGTCGCAGAATTTTCTCACCATCGCAAAACCGAGGTTCGAGTATGGCTGGTCCAGGTTGACCTCGACATGCCTTATGCCGATCCTCCACTGGTAGGCCATGAAGTCCTCATCGATATCGGGCGTAAAGACCGTCTCGAACCAGTTGGCCCAGTCATTCTTGAGCGCCTGAGGGTTTTCAAGCTGCTCCATGAGCTTTCTCGTGTCGCGTATGTCCATGAAGATCCCGTAGAAATAATCGGCGAATTCGCGCCCCTTTTCGGCGAAGAGCTTTTTATAGGGAGCAAGCGCCGCCAGTTCGGACGGCGTAAGGCCAAGTTCTTCCATGAAGAATTTTAATCTGGTGAAAGGCACGGAAAGGGCGATGCTGCGGTATTTCATCATCAAAGAAACTTTAGCAGAGGCCGGAAGCGCGGTCAATCGGGAGTGGGCGTTTCACGGGTGGGGTGTTCCTTGCCGCGGGCTATGAGTTAAAATAAACAGGCGGACTTCCCTCGCGGCTCAGCGCGGGACCGGGAAAGCCGATATAAGATAATGAAAAATTGCCTGCATAAGCGATCTCCCCGGGCGGCCTATGCCGCTCAGGGAGGTCTTTGACCTTGGTCAGATGGTCCCCAAAGGCCTTCCTGTCCTGATACGGGGCGTAAACTGGGTAGGGGACGCCGTGATGACGATGCCCGCCATGAGGGCTATAAGGAAGGCCATGCCGGAGGCGGATATCACTCTTCTCGTGAAGCCATGGGTCTCCGGGCTCTTCGAGAAGGACCCGAACGTGGATCAGATCATGATTTACGGCCCCGGCCATAGCGGCATAAACGGAAAACTGAGGCTTGCCCTCGCCTTGAGGCAAAAGGACTTTAAAAAGGCGATACTTCTTCAAAACGCCTTTGACGCCGCGCTCATTTGCCGGCTTGCGGGCATACCGGAGCGGATCGGATACGGAAGGGACGCCCGCGGATGGCTTCTTACCGGCCCAGTGCCCTGCCTCGCGGAGGACAGGCTGGCCCATCATTCAAGGTACTATCTTAATCTCCTTGAGAAGGCGGGGATAATTGGCAAGGGGCTTGCGCCGGAGAATGCCTGGATATATCTCGGGCTTGAGGAGAGGTTAAGGGCCAGAAAGGGGCTGGCGGCCCTCGGTCTTAAAAGACCTGTGGTGGGGCTTAACCCCGGGGCGGCGTTCGGCCCTTCAAAGAGATGGCCCGCGGCCGGCTTCAGACGGCTTGCGGAAGCCATTATCGGGGAGTTGGGGGGCGGAGCCGTCATCTTCGGTTCGGCAAAGGAGGCCCCGGCCGCGGAGGAGATCGCGGAGGGGCTTCCAGGCGCGGTCTCCATGGCCGGCAGGACGACGCTCCGGGAGCTTGCCGCTTATATCTCCGAGTGTGACGCGCTTGTTACGAACGACTCCGGCCCGATGCATGTGGGCTACGCGGTGGGCGCCCCGCTTGTGGCCCTCTTCGGCTCGACCTCACCGGCCCTCACCGGCCCTCCCGCCGGGAGCGCCGTCATAAAAAAGGAGCTGCCCTGCTCCCCGTGTTTCAAGCGGCAGTGCGCCAGATTGGGCGATCCCCCCGGCACTGCCTCCGTGCCCGAATGCATGGGCGAAATTGCCGCGCCGGAGGTCTTGCTGGCCTTGAAATCCGTACTGCCCCGGCGGAGGGCCGTTTTTTTTGACCGTGACGGCACTCTCTGCCGCGACGCGGGCTATCTTGCGCGCATTGAGGATTTTGCGCCTTTCCGGCAGGAGCTTTCCGCGCTTTCCCGTCTGAGGCGGGCCGGCTTCAAGCTTATAGGCGTCACCAACCAGTCCGGCATAAACAGGGGGATCGTGGATGAAAAGTTCGTAAGGGAGGTAAACGGCTATTTCATCCGCGAGCATGGTTTTGACGCCTTTTACTATTGTCCGCATCGCCCCGATGAGCGTTGTTCATGCAGGAAACCGTCTCCCGGCATGCTCTTTGACGCGCGGCGGGACATGGGCATCGACTTGAGGAATTCATATATGATAGGAGACAAAAGCTCCGACGTGCTGGCCGCCCGCGCGGCCGGGGCAAGGGCGATACTGGTGAGAGGGCCCGGTCCGTCCGATGGGGCCGATTTTACGGCCTCCACTCTCACGGCGGCGGTAAATCATATTATCGAATCGGAGGAGACCTTGTGGAAGAGGAAGGCATGAGCGAAGCAAACGAATTCAGGGCGGCGCTGTACGCCGAGGTCATCGTTTTCATGAGACAGAGGCACCCGGACCTGATAGATGCGGCCTATGAATATTTCTGGGAGGAGGAATACCCGGAGGATTTTTTGAGCGGCCTGCCGCTCGAGCTTGGTTTCATCAATTTCGAGGATTGGTTCATATGCGATTACCGCATTCCGGAGGACGACGCGGGGCGCGGTATCACGGACCTCTACCTGGAGGAGAGCGGGCAGAAGGGCGACGGGGAAAAATCGGCCGCGCTCCTCGCCCTTAAGCGCTCTTTCATAAGCCTTTACGAGGCGAAGCCCGGGGCGGACGACGGCGCCCTGGTGCTTGAGGACGTGCTGTCCGGCCGGACTCATTCTTTCGGCCGGGTCCCATTCGACGGATTGAAGGACGGGAGCCTTTTTGCCGCGAGGGTCCTGGAATTTGCCGGCCGGGGCAACGTAATGGGCGCGTGCATATACCCCTTCGCCGCCTCGATGAGGCAGGCCGTACTCGATTCGGTGGGCAGACAGCTTGCCCGTTACAAGAAGAACAAGAACCCGGAGGGCACCCTGCAGGATTTCCTTAAAGACGAGTCCTACACCTTCAACACCATATGGACGAACAGCCTTTACAGCAGGTCATAAAGCGGAAGGTGCTCGTGGTAAAACCGAGTTCCCTTGGGGACGTCATCCATTCCCTGCCCTTCCTCTATTCGATCAAGGCGCAGATGCCCGGCCTCCGGGTCCACTGGGTGATAACGGAGGAACTGGCCCCTCTTCTGGAGGGCCATCTGCTCATCGAACGCCTCTGGAAGATAAAGAAGGACGGATGGAAGATGCCGGGCCGGATATTGGAGACCGCCTCTGAGCTTGCGGCCCTGTCAAAGGCGCTCAGGAAGGAGGAGTTTGACGCGGTACTCGACCTCCAGGGGCTTTTGAGGAGCGCCCTTATCACGCGGATGGCGGGTGCCAGGACGACCATCGGTTTTAAAAATCCGAGGGAGCCCGCGGCAGGTCTTTTCTACGCCCACAGGGTGCACGCCTCCTGGAAGCAGCATGCCGTCGAAAGATACCTTAAGATGGCCGAATTCGCGGGCTTTAAGACCAGGGTGGAGTTTCCTCTGCCTGAGATGGAAGGCTTTGAACCGCCGCTTGAAAAGTACGCCCTGATCGCTCCGGGGGCGAGATGGCCGTCCAAGAGATGGCCGGCGCGCAGGTTCGGAGAGCTTGCCGGCGGGCTGGAGTTGGACTCCCTGGTGATCGGGGCGGCCGGTGATGCGGGGCTTGCCGAAGAGGTGGCCTCCCATTCGGGGGGCAAGGCGATACCGTTTGCGGGAAAAAGCTCGCTTAAGATGCTGGTGGAGTTGATACGCCGTGCTTCGTTCATGGTCACGAACGATTCCGGCCCGATGCACATAGCCGCCGCCCTCGGGGTGCCGGTTTTTGCCGTCTTCGGGCCCACCGACCCGGCGCACACCGGGCCGTACGGAAACGGCACCAGGGTGGTGATAAGGGGCCGGACGGGGTGTTCGCCGTGCAGGCGGCGGACCTGCCGAAGCATGCGCTGCATGGATGAGATAAGCGTCCGGATGGTCCGGGAGGAGATGGAAAAGGCCCTGCACCCGGCGGCCCTTTTCCCTTGACTTTTGGCCCTCGCGGGCGTAAATTGTCGCCTATGGGCCCAGACGCTCCAAAAAGGGCGGTTTTTAAAATATTTGCCGCCGCGGCCTGCCTGCTTTTCATCGCGGGGTGCCAGACCGTCAACTTAAACCGCGCGGTGACGGGCACGGCATGCGCCACCAGGTCCCGGTGCCTGAAGGACATGAACCTGCCCAACCCGGCGGCACCGCGGTATGTATTCGTCGTCGGCCCGTACACATTCAACGAAACCGCGAAAGGCTCGCTGGGCACATCTTTCGGGACGACATACCGAGGCGACGTTGAGCTTTGCGTGGCAAGGGCCCTCGCCCGCGAGTTCGGGGACAGGGCGAAGGTAGTCTTTGACAGCAAGGGCCTGGCCGGCCCCTATGCCGGGATAAGGATAACGAGGGCAGACTTCCATAGCGATTACACGATGGGATGGCACATGCAGATAGACTACACCCTGACATACGGCGGTAAATCGGTCCCGCTTGCCGCAAGGACCGGCATAAAAAATTTCCTGAGCGCGCGCCAGGCGGCCGAAACCCAGTACCTGGCGGCCTGCGGCATCCTCGCGAGGCAGGTGAAGGAAAACCTGGGCGGGATGGGCATCGACTCATCGAAAGAGGTGATTCATTGAAACGGGGGGCCGGGACCGCCAATTAGGCCCGGCTTAAAACGGGCCATTTCCCATTTGCGACGCCGTATGCCTTGAAGTTATTAATCGTCTCAAAATAGTCTGAACATCCCATGTCGTCATTGCCGCACGTCTTTAGCGGGAATCCAGGTCAAAATGGATGCCCGATCAAGGTCCTCGGGCATGACGAACAAAGGACGAAATCGGTAAGTACTATTATGAGACTGTTAATAAAGCCTCTTGCAGCCGAATCGATTTTGAGACAGGTTCTGATATAATCCAATTTGGACGGACTTTGTCATGGATATGACAAGAGAAGTTTTGCCGATGGAGCTTACCCGGAATGCCCGTAAAGTCCTCAGGGCCAGATATCTCCTGAAAGACGAGCACGGGGCCTCTCTCGAAACGCCTGAAGAGCTGATGAGGCGGGTGGCC
>JAJYGJ010000071.1 GCA_021790695.1 Nitrospirota bacterium
GCGTATTTTCCTCTTTTTCCACCCTTATGGTCTGTACTTTGACCTCAAAAGACTTTTTGTTTTTGAGCGCCGCTTTTGCCGTAACCCTGTATGGAGCACCCAGTTTATTGCCCGACGCGTTTCCGGACATGGCGTATCCGGTCCCGCGGCGGATCTTCGAACTGGCGATCCTTACGCCCTTCAGATTTTTAACGACCATACCCATCATGAGCATCAACGACGATTCCGTAATAAATAAATATCTTGAGGGCCAATTCCTGAAAGCAACCGCGAAGAAGGCAAAAACCGCGCTTGCCATCCACATGAGATTGACGGTGCCCAAACTCGAAATCCCGGACCTCAGCAGGAGATGATGAAAATGTTTCCTGTCCGGCCGGAAAGGATGGTTCCTGATGCCCATCACCCTCAGGGTGTCAAAAATAGGCAGAAGCAGGACAAGCGGAGGGACCACCGGCTTTATCCTGTCATCCGCGATAAGCATGAGGGAGATTGCCCCGATTAAAAACCCTATGAACAGGCTGCCAGTGTCTCCCAGGAAAATCCTTGCCCTTGGGTAATTAAACGGGACAAAGCCGATGACGGCGCACAGGCCGACCAGGCTTAAAAAGGCGGCGCCGGTATTGCCGGCCATATACCCCAGAAGGGCGAAGGACAAAAAAGTCACTATTGAAATGCCGCTTAAAAGTCCGTCCAGGCCGTCCACAAGATTGACCGCGTTTATGATACCGAAAAGCGCAAAATAAGTAAACGGGACAGACAGAAGCCCCAGTTTTATATTGCCGAATCCCAGGATATTGCCCAGGTCACGGACGCACAGGTGGCCAAAAAATATTAAAACCGACGTCGCCATGACGGAGACGATCAGTTTTACCCTCCATGTCGAGCCCTTCACGTCGTCATATATGCCAAGCATGAGGACCAACCCCGAAGCTGCAAGGACCGAGATCGTCTGCCTGTCCAGGGGGACGATAAAAAGGGCTACGGCGAAAAAACCCAAGGCGATGGAAAGACCGCCCATTTTGGGGATCAATCCATTATGTACATGCCGCCCCCCCGGGTTTGCAAGCGCGCCTATCGATGAGGCCAGTTTAGAAACGTGTGAAACGCTGACAAAACTGAGAATTGCGGCGCAAATTAAACCAATTCCCAAAGCCAAGCCGGTACGACTCCCTCTCATCCAGAATGTGTAAAAGAAAACGAATGTGGTAATATAGCACAAAAAAAAAATTATGAAAATAGTTTTTTTCTATAGAAAACTATAAAAAAAACAATGTGAGCGTGGTCACATATTGCGAGATGGAAATGACGCAAATTATCTTATCCTGATGATGAGACTTTGCCGCCTTCATGCTCCTTGACCGCCCGCCATGGGAAGAAGCAGCATATAGGCTTACTGATTTTCCAAGATCGTCCGGAATTTTTTAATAATGGGGGTTTTAAATTAAAATGGTCTTCAAGGTCGCATCCCGTCTGAGATTCCTTGTGCTCGTTATTTGCCTGGCTTGCGTCCTTCCCGCCGGGGCCTTCGCATCCACTTACGTGCCCGTGGGCGATGACGCCTATAATATGCTTTTCCGATTGGAAGCCGAGGGGCTCATAAAAACCGGGCTCCTGGACGCCCTCCCCATCAGCCGCAGGGAGATGCAAAGGCTCATCTCCGAGGCCGAAGGAAATGCCGCACTGATCGGCCACTTGAATAAAGAGGATGAACAAGACATATACCTTCTTAAGGAGCGTTTCGGGGACGAGCAGGAAAAAGTGAAGTATATAAAACCATTGGACGAGGTATATGCCCGTTATGTATACGCATCCGCAAACCCGCGCGAGAACGGATTAAATTACAGCCCTTTTGCCAATCCGAACGGGTTTGTATATAACAATAATGGAGACGATTACGGAAAGCGCTCGAATCTCCGCTTCGGGTTCACATCCCTGGCCGACCTGGGCTGGTTTTCCTTCTATATCAACCCGGAATACAGGTACACGGACGCTAACCAAATCGACCTGAATAAACTATACGGCGTGTTGAGCGCCTTTGGCCTTGACCTTGAAATCGGCCGGGACTCCCAGTGGTGGGGGCCGGGTTACAACGGAGCGATCCTTCTGTCAAACAACGGGGACCCCTTCACGATGATAAAGCTCACGAACGACCGCCCCGCGCTGCTGCCCTGGATATTCAGATACCTGGGGCTTACAAAATTCACCGTTTTTGTCACGAAGCTCGGCAGCGACAGCAACCCGCCGAACCCATACCTGTGGGGCCTGCGCTTCGATCTGAAACCGGTCCCGTATCTGGAGATCGGGCTTGAGCGAACGGCCGAGTTAGGGGGGGAGGGCCATCCGGCAGGGCTCCAGACATGGATAAACAGTTTTACCGGCACGGGGGAGAACGGGCAAAATGGCGATGCCAATGATCCGGGAAAACAATGGGCCGGCGGCGATGTGAAAGTCACCCTGCCTTTCAGCTTTCAGCCGGTCCAGATGTATTTTGAAGCTTCCGGCACTGACCAGTGCGGGCCATATCCATGCAAATGGGCCAAGTTGGCGGGCGTTTATCTTCCCAGGATACTGAATTTCTCCAGGGTCGATTTCAGGGCCGAATATGCGACCGACCACGTGACCGGATATCCCAATGTCTGGTATTCGCGCGGTATTTTTAATTACACATACCCGGCGGACAAAGACTTGATAATCGGTCACCACATGGGCACGGACTCAAACGACCTTTTTTTAAAGGCCGACTATTTTTTGCCGGAATTGCCGGGCAGGGTCTATGTTTCATACGACAGGGAAAGGCATAACCTTTCGGGCAGCCCCGAACCCATTCAAAACGAGACCTCTCTGGGCATGTATCTCTATACCAGAGACCATTTCAGTTTGAACGGGCAATACACTTTCGGGAAGATAACCGGCATCGGGACGGAAGACCTGAATATCAATATTTTCAGCTTTAACATAATACGGTATTTTTAACTTGGAGATATATGTTTAAAAGACCGGCAATCCGGATTACAGGTTCCCAGGTGCAAAAGACTTCATCGTTAATAATTTGGAGGAGGACCGGGCTTATGCGGAGAAAGGTTTTATTTTTCATTGCGCTCATGACGCTGTTCATGGCGACTGCGTGCAATTCCAATGCGTGGGCCATCGGGCCGAAGATCGAATTGGACGGGCGTTACTGGATAACGAGCATAAGCGGCAACGTCCAGGTCTCGGGTTCGGGACTGGCGCCTACGGACGTGGATCTGAAAAGCGATCTCAACGTGAGCAACAGCGATGTCCCCGACGTGCGCCTCATCTGGCATACCGGGGATAAGAGTTGGATCAGGCTCTCCTATACTTACCTGCACTATGACGGGAACACGTCTCTTCCCAGGAGCGTGAATTTCAACGGGCGCACCTATACGGTCAGCGACAGGGTGGCGAGCGACCTTACGATAAATTACGCAAGCCTGGGCTGGGCATGGCAGTTCATAAATATAGCGGACGTAGTAAAATTCGGCACGCTCATTTCCGCCAAGGGTCTTTGGACGGATGCGTCGCTTAACGACCAAACCATGGGAGTAAGCGAGTCCAAAAACTTCGCATTCGGCCTGCCAACCGTGGGCGCGGCCCTGGATATCACCCCCCCTCTGATACCGATAGACCTGTTCGGGGAATTCTCCTGGATGACCGCGGGAAAATACGGCCGCCTTTACAATACCGAAGCGGGTTTGAAGATAAAACCTCCCATCCCGTTCTTAAGCATCATCGGCGGTTACAGGATATTCGACATGACCGCGAAGGACGACCCCGATTTCGCCCACGTCAAGATCGAGGGGCCGTTTGCCGGGGCGACTTTAGCATTTTAAGGTTTTTTTATTTTATCGGACAACCTTGAAAGGACATAAAATGACGATGTTTTTAAAGTATCCTCTGAAATTCATTATCGTCGCCGCTATCGCCTTTTTCTTCATCTCGGGGGCAAACGTGCGCCGGGCCGAATCGGCCGGCCTGATTGACACCTCAGGCGACATAGGCGCCGCGGCCATTCCTCTGGCGGCCGGGATTTTAACGCTTTCAAAGCATGACAAGGAGGGCGCCATGGAGTTTCTTGAATCGTATGGCACCGCCGTCGCCGCCACCCTGGCCCTCAAATACGTGGTAAAAGAGGAACGCCCTAATGGCGAGGACAACCATTCCTTCCCGTCTCTGCATGCCTCTTCATCATTTGCGGCAGCCGGTTATATCCAGCGTAGATACGGGTGGGTTTACGGCCTGCCCGCCTATGCCGTCTCCACGTATGTCTGCTGGACCCGGATCGACGCGCGTGAGCACTTTTTTTCGGACGTGGTAGTAGGCGCCGTGATAGGGTTTGGGGCAAGCAGGATATTTACGAAGCCTTATAAAGGCGTGTATGTAACGCCCGTAACCGGTAAAAATCTGTACGGTCTCGAATTCACCAAGACCTTTTAAAAATAAAATAATTTCGCTTAACTAGTTGATAATAAAAGATTATTTTGATGGAGGCGGCGGGAATTGAACCCGTCTCAAATGGCCTGTTGAAGTTGAAATAAGTTGCTAATGCAAATGCTTTTTTTATAATGCAAAATCAGGAAATGACAGGATAATTTATAGGCTTGCCACAGTGAATAGCGAGCGAATATAATAAAAATAGATTCCTTACATTAGGATTCCCTGCGGCTCGCCGCAGGGAAGATCAATTGATTTGAGCGATTCAAGATATGTTTTTTCACAGCATGGGGGGATGCCGAATGGGGAGCGGCCGTTGATGCCCAACATCCTGATCATAGACGACGAGGTGAAGACGGCGGCCTACCTTAAGAAGGGCCTGGAGGAAAACGGCTTCGTCGCGGACATTGCAACGGACGGTGACGACGGGTTCTATCTTGCCATTAACCGTTCTTATGATCTTGTCATACTCGACGTGATGCTTCCCGGGCTTGACGGATGGCAGATACTGAGCGGCCTTCACGAAAAAAACGTCCGTTCCGCCGTCCTCATGCTCACGGCTCGCGATGCGGTCTGCGACAGGGTAAAAGGGCTGGAACTCCGGGCGGACGATTATCTTGTCAAGCCCTTTTCTTTTTACGAACTGCTGGCCCGCGTGCGCAACGTCCTGCGGCACGCGGCCGTCTCCAGGCCGGATGTCCTCCGGATATCGGATTTGGACATAGACCCCGTCCGCCACAAGGCGTCCCGGGCCCACGTGAATCTTGATCTCTCGCCAAAGGAATTCTCCCTGCTTTACTTCATGGCGGTGAGGGCGGGAAACGTCCTGTCGCGGACCGTCATAGCCGAACATGTATGGGGCATGAACTTCGACTGCTACACGAACGTCGTTGACGTGGCCGTGCGCCGGCTGAGGGCGAAGGTCGACGACCCGTTCGCCAAGAAGCTGATCCATACCGTGCGCGGCGTCGGTTATATCCTTGAAGAAAGATGAGTTAAAGATAAGTTACAATCCCAAGGGCGGCCGGAAATGGTCGATGACCGGCAGGCTGACCGTCATATACACCGTCACGGCGTTCCTGATGCTCATCATCTCCAGCACCGTATTGTACTTTGTGCTCGTGAGCAGCCTTTACAAGGTACACTCCCGCTACCTCCTGGGTAAAATCGGCTACCTGCGCGCGGAGGCCGCAAGCCCGCATTTCACGGACATGCTCAGGGAAGAGTTCGGAAGTGGCGAGAGGAAAATCGGCGACCACTTTTATGCCAGGGTCACGGACCTCGGCACCGGCAAGATAATTGCGGAATCGCCGGGGATGCCCCTCATGCGGGCCTTCCAGTTCCGGGGCGGGCCCGGCATACCGGTGACAAGGTTGAAAGCGGGGGGCAGGTCTTTCCTCCAGGCGTCGCAGGCCGTTTCGGTCGCGGGCAGCCCCGGCAAAAGACTGCTCATAGAGGTGGCCCATGATAACACGCGGGACAAGGACCTTATAGTCCGTTACTTGCGGGCGATAGTGGTCTTGCTGGCCGCGGGCATAATACTGGCGGCCAAGGTGGGCCGCCTTGCCGCGCTCAAGGCCCTGCGCCCGCTGGGCAGGCTGGACGCCGCAGTGAGGCGGATCAGCGCCTCGCACACAAACGAGAGGATCGATGTGCTCAACTGGCCCAGCGAACTGACGCTGCTGGCCAATGATCTTAATTCCATGCTTGGGCGGATCGAGGAGTCCTGCCGCCGGCTTACGCAATTTTCAGACGATCTGGCGCATGAGCTTCGCTCGCCCGTTAACAACCTGCTGGGGTCGGCCGAGGTGACGCTGTCACAGGAAAGGACGGCCGAGGCATATCGCCGCGAGCTGGAATCGGACGTTGAGGAGCTTCATAGGATTTCAAGCCTCATAGACCGCCTGCTTTTCCTGGCCCGCGCGGAAAACCCGTGCTCCAGCATCGATCGCCTGGAATTCGAGGTCTCCGGCGAGATATCGAAGATCTGCGAATTTTACGCTACCCTTGCCGAGGATATGGGCGTCCGTCTAAGCCATTCGGGCACGGGCATGCTGAAGGCGGAGCCTGTACTGTTTCGAAGGGCCGTCAGCAACCTGGTCGCGAACGCCTTGAGCAATACCCCGCGGGGGGGCAGGGTTGAGGTTTTGGCGGCCAGGGAGGACGGCCTGCTCAGGATTATGGTGAAGGACACGGGCAAGGGCATCAGCGCAGAACACCTGCCGCATATTTTTGACCGTTTTTACCGCGTTGACGGGTCGCGTTCGCACGGCTCCGGACTGGGCCTTTCGATAGTCAAATCCATCATGGATCTGCACGAGGGCGACGTGGCCGTCCGGAGCACGCCGGGTTCCGGCACCGAAATAGCGCTTGTTTTCAAGTCCCCCTCCAGCCGCCGCGTACATAATCCGGTAAAAAACCGTCCTTAAGCCGCAAGCGAATCCATGTAAGATGCATTACAAAATTGTAATCTCCTTGTAATCTTCTCGTCAGCCCCACTTTCATACAATAAAACTAACCGGGATCTCCGGACCGGAGCGGACCTCGAAAGGGTAAGAATCCGTGTCGGGTGCGGATGGCCCGGTCCGAATGAAAGGAGGGCTTTAAAATTGACCAGGAACATGCTTGTTGGTTTTGACGCATCCGAGGAATCATATCAGGCCTTTGATTATGCGCTTTCGATGGCCGCATCATACAAGTTCCCCCCGGAGATCACCGTGCTTTCCGTGGTTCAGCGCCCGGGGGGCTTGAACCTCGTCGATACGGGCAGTCTGATCGAAGAGACCACCAGAGATTTCAAGGTGCAATTGAAAACCCTTGAGGAAAAGGCAAAGGCCGTCAATCTCAGGATCAGCACCGAGGTCGTCATGGGGTGCCCGGCCAGGGCGATCGTCAACACCGCGAAGGAGAAGGATTGCCAATTTATCATAGTGGGCCGCAAGCGCAGGTCGAAGATTTCGCGTTTGCTCTTCGGGTCCGTTTCGAGACACGTGGCGTCCGAGGCAAACTGCACCGTTATTGTTTGTCAAAAAGGATCAGAATCGGGCTCAAAATCAATTATTCCGGCCTTGGCCCCGGATTATTAGTCGGACTTGCTTATCGGGACAGCGGTGCGCATCTTAAGGCAAGGAGGTTTTTGATTTTTTTCACGGGCATGTTAGGGCCCGTTTTTTTTAAATGATATGCCACAAGTATTCGAACGGCTCATAAGGCGGGGATTTTTAACTCCACAAAACCTGGAAGACCTCCAGGACAAGGCCAGAAAAAGCAAAAACGGTTTTTGTCTGGAGGACGCCATTATGGAAACGGGCGTCCCCAAACACGAAATCCTGTTTTGCCTTGCGGAGAGATTCGGCTGCCCTTTCGTTGAATATGACGAAAACCTCATGGTTTCCCAATCCATCGTCAGACGGATGGATGTGGAGAAGCTCAAAGCGGAGCTTTGGCTCCCCATTTCCATTCGTGACGGCGGCGCGGAGGTCATAGCCTGCAGGCCTGACGACCCCGAGATGAACCGGCGCATCCGCGAGACGCTTGGCGTTGATAATCTCAGTTTCCTAGTCGCCACCAAGACCGATCTGATCAGGATAATAGAGAACAACTGGGACATGAACCGGCATTTCCCGCATTCGGCCGGCAGGACGCCGCTGGCCAAGGCAAGGACGTATCTTGCGGCCGTACGCTCCGGGTACGCCACACAGAGGACTATCCTCGCCAGGAGCAGGACGGGGCTTGCCTTTATACGGACGGGGGTCAAGTTCATTGCCATATCGATCGCGTTTCTGAGGATTCTGGGCGCGGGCTGGCTGGTCGCCATGGAGGGCCCGCTCTTCGTTGTTGGCGTTGCGGCCCTTTGGGACGGACTGCGATGGTATCTGCCGGCGAGGCGGGAAACGAAGGACATATATCTCTGCCCTCACTATGATCTGCCGGAAGGTTTTACAGCCCTGGAGGTCTCGAATCCCGGGGAGAACCCGAAATTCGGCAGAAGCCCCGTTGTAAAGGGCGCCGGCCCTTTGAGGAAAGAGTGGAATTCGCTCGCCCCGGTCGAAAGAAGGAGGATTCTGGCCAGCGACCGCACCGACATGGCGGAAGAAAGGACAGTCCTTGCGTATCTCCGGACCATGATGGCAAAGGCCAGGACGGGGCTTGCCTTTACCCGGACAGGCACTCTCTT
>JAJYGJ010000045.1 GCA_021790695.1 Nitrospirota bacterium
TCGCGCAAAGCAGGTTATTGGTGCCGTTTAAATTGTTGTTGACGGTATACCGCTTTTGCCTGGGCGATTTCATCGAATAAGGGGCGGACCTCTGCTCGGCAAAATGCACGGCCACCTCCGGCGCGTATCCCTTTATCAGTCCCAGGAGGCGTTCGTACTCCGTTGCGATATCCAGATTGATGAACTCTATCTGGTCGCCGGTAAGTTCCTTCCATACCGAAAGCCTCGTCATGACAGGGGTGATAGGCGTCAGGGAGCCGCAACCAAGTTCGTTGTCTATGTCCCTGCGCGACAGGTTGTCCACTATGAAGACATCATGCCCCTTGCTGGACAAATAAAGGGCCGTTGGCCATCCGCAAAATCCGTCGCCGCCCAATACCATGACTTTCATAACAGTTTCCCCGCCTCCATCCGGTCAGATTTTTCGGTTTTTAAAATTTTTTATCCCCGCCCTTTTTTCGTTTCGCGCACCATTTCAAAAATCCCCTCATCGAACTTGACTCGCGGCTCCCATCCAAAGGCCGATTTCAACCGTTCGGCGCCGTGGCGGACCCTCGTGTTTACCGATCTGAACTTGTAAAGCAGGTGGGCCTTCCTGCCCGGCACAAGCGGCATTGTCCGGTCAAGGAACCAGAAGGCGGCCGATAAAACCCATGCCGGGATGAAAACCGTAATAAAACGCTCGCCCGATTCCCGCCGGTATGCCTTTAAAAAATCCCTTTCGGTCACCGCTCCGTCGTCTATCACGTTGAAGATGCCGCTTTTCCCCGAATCGCCCGCAAGCACCATCGCATCCACGAGGTTGTCCACATAAACCAACGGCAGGAGCTTTCTTCCCATTCCGAAGACGAACATGAAACGGCCCGCCCTGACGCCAACGTCGCGGACCAGGTTTTTCCCGGGACCGTAGACCAGCCCCGGCCTGAGCACCGTAATTACCGGGGACGGGTTCACTTCCTGGAATTCCCGGACCGCCCTTTCGGCCATGAGCTTCGCGTTGGAATAAAAACCCCTTTTTTCGGGATTGGCCTCATCGGGGAAATCCTCATCCACAAGGCCGCCTTTCGGATAGGCGCTTGCGTGCAAAAGCCCTATGGTGCTGGCGTAGACAATATGCCTGACACCCGCCATTTGCGCGGCCAGCAAAACATTGCGCGTTCCCGTTACCGTTGTGTCCAGGTGATAGAGCCAGTTGCCTTTCATGGCTGCAGCCAGATGATAGACCTTCTCCACTCCCCGGCAGGCCGTCTCCACGCTGCCGGGGTCGCTGATCGAGCCTTTGACAAACTGCACGTTCGGCCCGAACTCCGCCGCGCTCCCAACTCCCCGATGGGTCAGGACGCGGACCCTGAGCCCCTTTCCGGCCAGGGCCTTGACGAGCCTTTTGCCTATAAACCCTGTCCCCCCGGTCACCAGCACATCCGCATCCTCCCTCACCCCGCCGCTCCGCAGCCGGACGGGCGGGAAACCTTTGGGATAGCTGGAGGTCTTGTCCCCGAAGACGCCCTCCGAAACGGCCGCGACGGCCTCCCCCTGCCACCCCGGCACCGGCGAGGACTTTTTCTTTTTATTGCCGGCCTCTATCGCTCCATAGAATTCCCGGATAAGGTTCTCCATTCCCGCGTAAGTGTCCAGCCTGCCCATGGCAAAAGCGGCGATGTTCCGTAACGCGCCGCATAAAAGCGCTTTGCCGAGGACCAGGTTTTCCATCGCCCGCTCGACAACCTGAGGCAATGACGTCTTCTTTTTTGACGTAACCAGCATCTGCCTGTAATCGGCCGATATGCGCCCTTTCGTGCATTCCAGGACCATTTCGTTCCGGAAGGGGTAACTGTCGAGCGACACATGGATGGAAGCCGTCATCCGCGGGGAATCAAAAGACATATTGAGCCCGGTCAGGTCGCCGTCTCCGCCGCGGCGGCGGGTAATGCCCCGGCAAACGAGGCCGCGGTCAAACATATAAAGCAGGCTCAGATGGTGCGGCAGCAGGTCGTAAAATATCTCGCCCGGAAGTTCCGTGAGCCACTGCGGGGCAAGCCCCGCACGCTTCCGGTCCAGATACCCCTCCGTCTCCGTTATCGAAATATGGGTGATCTCCCCGAAACCCCCTCCTTTAAAAAGCCGCATCGCCTCCAGTGTCGCGGGATCAAAGAGCCGGAAATGGCCCGGACAGACGAGCAGGGCGTTTTTTTCCGCGTAACTGTTTACGGCCTCCGCGTCATGGGCTGAAAGGCACATGGGCTTTTCTATGAATACATGTGAGCCATGTCCCATGGCCAGCAGGGCCATGTCCTTATGCAGGCGGGGCGGGGTAAGCACATGGACGGCCCGCGGCCTGAACTCCTTTAACATGGTCTCCGCATCCGCGAATACATGCCCCAGCCCGAACTCCCGCGCCAGGTCCTCCAGTCTTGGCCCATTGGTGTCACAGACCGCAATATTGCCCGTATCGATAAACCTTGTGATGTATTTCAGATGGACCCTCGCGATATTGCCGCACCCTATTACGCCGACTCTGACATCCCGTCTGATGTCTTTCCCTTTGGTTTTCATGGATTTCACTTATCCGCCGCGCGGCAGCGCCGAAAAATAAAAAGCGAAAAAGCGGTTTTCCGCTTTTAAAAACCGTAGCGGGACTTGAGGATGCCGGCTATGTAATCCCTCTGCCTGCCGCCGGAGAGTTTCCCGGCCGTCTCCAACCCGTTTTCAACCAGCCGCGCACGAAGCCCCGGAGAGCCGTGGAGCCTGATTATGGCCCGGGCCAGCGCCCCGGAGTCGGCGGGAGGGACAAGGATACCGTTCAACCCGTCCGTTATAACGGCCGGTACGCCTCCTACCGCCGTGGCTATTACCGGGGTCCTGTTCGCCATCGCCTCCAGAATTACTTTTGGGAATCCCTCCGTCACCGAAGGAAGGACGCAGGCCAGAGAGTCCCTGTACAAATGGAAAATCCTCTCATCGCCGTATGGGATATACCCCAGGAATCTGACCTTCCCTTCAAGGCCTTGCCTGGCCGCCTTTTGCCTGAGAAACGCCTCCTCATCGCCGCTGCCCACGATGTTCAGACGGATATCATCGCCCTCTTCAAGCAGGAGTTGCACGGCGTCGATAAGATAGGAAACGCCCTTTTCACGGGAAAGCCGCCCGATGAATGTTACCGCCCGCGGGCCGCGTTCCGGGAGGGCATCCGGTTTTGAATATATGTGCCGTTTCGAACCTTCCTCATGACGGAGGGCCGTATCGGGACCATATCCCGTGCAGACGGGATATATCTCGTAAATGGACCGGTTCCCCCGCCTTCCGTAAAGATCAAAGAGCTCCCTGCCCACAACGAAAGTGGGACGGGTCCCGAACAGGTTTTTTGCCTGCCTCTCGAGCCACCAGGCAAAGGCATTTGCAGGCAGCTTTAATGCGCCCTTTTTTTCGTATTCGGATTTGACGGTCTTTCTGACATTGCCCCTTATGTAGCCGAAAGACGGTCTACCCTCCTTCTCCGCCAATCTCAAAAAAAGCTGTCCCAGGGCATTTGGTATGACCGCCCCAACCAGGTTCCAATCACTGATGTTTTCCCTGAATATCCTTTTCATTTTTACCGCGTACAGGGGGAAAGCCGCGTAGAGAAAGACGGACCTCCGGTAAAAAGGCAGATGGCAGACCTCTATCCTGCCGTTCAGCAGGTCCACCGGGAATTTCCCGCGGGCCTCTTTTGTCTCCAGCACCGGGACGCAAAATATTACCCTGGAGAAATGTTCCGTGAAGGTCATCCAGAACATGAAATAACTTTCATCGGCGGTATAGCCGGTCCCGTCATAATAGAAGCGCAGGTTTAAAAAGATGGCCAGGGTCATGAAAGCGGCAGGCGGCAAGCGCTAAGGCCTCCATCCCCACCCGGGGCGGCCGTCCGCTCCGGGAACCATGACCTTCATAATGTTCCCTCCGCCAGTTCCGCCACGCCCGCCCGCGCGGCCAGGACATTGTCGATAAGACCGTTTTTAACCAGATAGTCCCTGAGTTCATCCCGGTCCAGGGGTTTTTCCGTGGCCGACACATAGGATTTTGACAGACCCGTGGAAACCACGTCGGAGTAGGAATAATCGATCGACTGGTAGATCGATTTGAATGCAGGGGTTATGACAAACATGTCCTTCAGTTCCATGGAGCGGGAGACCTCCTCATCGCTCATAAGCTCCTCGTAGAGCTTCTCTCCCGGTTTCGCGCCGATCTCGACCGTCCTTATGCCGTACGGTTTATGTCCGAACCTGGGCGCCATTGCTTCTATCAATACATCCGCAAGGTCGGCTATCCTCGCCACGGGCATCTTGGTGACGAAGACCTCTCCGCCTTTTGCCCGGGTCAGCGCCTTCAATACAAGGCTTGCCGATTCCCGGATGCTCATGATAAAGCGGGTCATCCTTTTATCGGTAAGCGTGACCGGGCCGCCCTCTTTGATCTGGCTGATGAACAGGGGCACCACGGAGCCCCTGGACCCGATCACATTTCCGAAACGTGAGCTGCTGAAGATGGTCCCGCCGCCGTTTTTGAGCGCGTTGGCGGCGGTGACAAGACGCTCTCCCATCAGCTTTGACGTGCCCATGACGTTCGTCGGGTTTACCGCCTTGTCGCTGCTCGTAAAAAGGACATGCTTGACGCCGCCCGCCTTCGCGGCCCGTATGACGTTCTCAACGCCAAAGATATTCGTCTGGGCCACGTCGAAGGGGTTGTATTCGGAGAGGATGACGTGCTTGAACGCCGCGCAATGGATGACGATGTCCAGGCCACCGGAAAGCTGCTCCAGCTTTCCGGGGTCCCTGACGTCCCCCAGAAAACAGAAGACGTTCCCGCTTTTATACCGCTCCATCAGGAAAAAAAGCGCGGACTCGTTGTTGTCCATCAATCTCAGCTCAGCCGGTTCGAAGGCGTAAAGCTGCCTCACGATCTCGCTGCCCACCGTCCCGGCGGCCCCGGTTACGAGGACCCTTTTGCCTTTATAAAATCCTTCCAATCACCCCTCCCGGAGATATTTTTTCCTGTTCCCCGCCTGTTTCGGTCATGCTACCGCCCCGGCCCGTTTTCATGGCCGCCCACCCTTCAAGATTGAAAATGCATGGCATGCAAAATAAAAGGTTGCCGTCCGATTCCCGCAGCAATTACAGGTTGTATTTTAGTATAAGAACGGCTCTTGCCGATGTCAAGGGGAAATTCAAATTATTATATCTTTGGAGACTGAAATTTCAGATTAAAAAAATTTTTTTAAACGCCTGCCCGGACCACGGCCCTTATTGATCAAGGATTACGGCCTTTACCTCGGATTGCCGGCTACCCGTTTTAAAATCAGGAGGGGCCCTGGATGAACGGATATCCCGCGGAGAACGGGCCTGCTTTCACCGCAACCTTTAAGTGTATTTTCGGGACCAGCGAGGCGGAGCCGTTTCAATTCCGCTTGAGACCGCCCCGGGATGCGGGCGGGCGGGGCATGCCGCATCAGGCGCCTCGGTTTTTTCGGATTGCGGTCACCCTTTCCCCAGGGACCCGAGCCACGCCTGAAACATCAGGATGTTCCACAAACAATACTGCCGGTTGTAGTTGCCGGCCAGATGCTCGCTCCATTTCCGCCGGACGGGAAGCGGATTTAAATACCCTTCGCTCTTGAGTCTGCCGGCGTCAAGCAGGTCTTCGGCCCACGCCCTCAATGGTCCCCGCAACCAGCCGCCGATCGGGACCTTAAATCCGGCCTTGGGCCGTTCAATCAGCTTCGGCGGCACGTATTTATATAACACCTGCCGCAGCAGCCATTTGCTCCCGCCATTACGTATCTTCATTGATACCGGCACCTTCCAGGCGAATTCCACAACGCGGTGATCAAGAAATGGCAGGCGGGTTTCCAGGCTCGTACCCATGGCCGCGCGGTCCACCTTTACAAGGATGTCATCGGGAAGATAGCTGACCAGATCCAGGAACAACATGGTTTGCGTAAAGTCCTTCAGGTCGGCCTGCGAAGCACGGTCCGTCAGTCGCGTCGGGGGCTCTTCGGAGGCCACTACAACGGCTTCCGGCGCCGCCCAGTGCGAAACGAGCCTTAAGTACATATCGACCCGATTATCAATCTTCATGAACTCCATTACCTTTTGACGCCTGGCCAGCACGCTTCGTCTCAGCCTTTCGGGCAGCGCCGGCCCGGGAAGACTCAAAATGGATTCCAACGCGCGCTGAGGCATCGCCGCCAGAACGGTTGCCGCGGCCCGCCTGGCCGGCATGGGCATCCATCCAATTGTCCCCCAGATGGACCGCGCCCGGCGATACCGGCCATAACCCGCAAACAGTTCATCTCCGGCGTCGCCGGAAAGACTGACGGTAACGCTTCGGCGGGCAAGCCGGGATATAAGAAAGGTCGGTATCTGTGAAGAATCGGAAAATGGCTCGTCATAAAGCTCCGGCAGCCTGGGGATTACTTCCAGGGCGTCTTTCGGGGTAACATATAATTCCGCGTGATCGGTGCCCAGGTGCAGGGCGATCACCTTCGCGTATTGCGCCTCATCGAAATCTCTTTCCTGAAATCCGATTGTAAATGATTTTACCGGCCTGGGACTCTGGGCCTGCATCAGGGCGACAATCGTGGAAGAGTCCACGCCGCCGGAAAGAAACGCGCCTAAAGGAACGTCGGCCACCATTTGCTGTTTTATTGAACTCCGCAACAGGCAGTCAAGACGCTCGATTGCCTCATTTTCCGTGCCGCCATACGGTTCCCGGCTGCCCAGTTCCGCGATTTCCCTGGCGGACCAGTACGGCTTGGGGACAGCAGGGTCATTTCCCACGCCATCCGCCCTGATGTTCAACACGGTCCCCGGCAGGAGTTTGGAGACATCCCGGAAAATTGAATATGGAGCGGGTATGTAATTGTGCCGGAGAAGAAGGGCAAGCGCATCCCGGTTGATTTCCCCCCGCCATGCCGGATGCGCCCTCAGGGCCTTAAGTTCCGAGCCGAAAAGAAAACTCCTCCCCGACCAGCCGTAATAGAGGGGTTTTTCTCCCAGCCGGTCCCGGACGAGCGACAAGACCCGCTCCTCGCGGTCCCACAAGGCAAAGGCGAACATGCCCACGAAGCCCTTTACCGCCGGTAATAAGCCCCACTTTTCAATGGCGGCCAGCATGCACTCCGTGTCCGAGTGCCCACGCCATTTACAGTCTCCGTTTTCATCTATGCGTCCGCGGATTTCATTGTGATTATAGATCTCGCCATTAAACACTATTACATACCTGCCGGATGATGAATGCATGGGCTGATGTCCGGAGGGGGAGATATCCAGGATCGAAAGGCGCCTGTGCCCCAGCGCCACGCCGCTGCCTTTATCAAGCCATATTCCTTCGTCATCCGGACCGCGGTGCGCCAGGGCATTCGTCATCCTCAGCAGGGCCGCCTCATTCAAAAAATTGTTTTCCCCGAAGTCAATGTAACCGGCGATGCCGCACATTTTATTTCGATCCGCCCCTATGAATTAACGGCAAATGACGCAACACGCAAAATCAACTCCTCATATTTCCCGGCAATCTCCCGCACGGCGTAAGGCGAAACCGCATCGGCGGACAGTCTTCCGGGTTTCCGGACCAGCCAGCGCCGGATAGCGGCCGCCAATGCGGGGGCGGAAACCGATTCAGCCAACTCGCACCCGGGGATCGCCTCCAGTATCTCTCTCGTCCCGCCCGCCGCCGGATTGGCTATAACGGGAGTGCCGCAGGCCAGGGCTTCCAACACCACGTTGGGAAGCGCCTCGTAGCGCGAACTCAGCACAAAGGCGTCCGCTCTGGCGAAAAAAGGATAGGGGTTTTTACGGAAACCCGCAAAGCGGACTCGCTCCGCCAGGCCTTTCTCACGCGCCAGATTTTCAAGCTGCCCCCGAAGACCGCCATCGCCAAGCAGCGTAAGTTTCAGACGGGGGTCGCCGCACAATGCCAGGGACTCGATCAGCAGGTCGAAACCTTTAGCATAGGTCAGCCTGCCTGCCGCCACAAGGCGAATCGCTCTCTCCGGGGCCGGGCGAGCGGGCTCCGGATCGTCCGGGATGCCCTCGGATGCCAGGCGATTGATGCGTTCTATATCCACGGGATTATAAATGATCACCGCTTTTTCCCGGTCAAGCGAAAAATTAACGGCCAGGTCGTCAAGCAGGTATCTCGATTGGCAAACCACCGCATCGAACCTGGAATAGCAATGCCGGTAGGCCCATGTCCGCAGCCGCCGGTGTCTTTCGTTGCTCAGTTTATTGGACACGATGCTGGTTTCCCGCCCGACATAGCGCACCCCGCCGGCAAGCAACGGCCGGATGATGGACAACGCCAGGTTGAGATTTCCAAGCGCGGAGAATATGACATCCGGCTTACGCCGGCTAAGCATTATAATCTTCGGCAACGCGTAACGCACGCGAGTGCATTTCAGGTCGATTA
>JAJYGJ010000163.1 GCA_021790695.1 Nitrospirota bacterium
GATGCATAAAAGCGCGGTGATCTCGCCCTTCGCGTTCCTGAACGGCACGGCATGGGTGGTTATCTTGCGGTTTGTTCCTCGCAGGCCGGTGATCTCAAACTCGAGTGTCCCCGGTTCGCCGATGAATACCTTGTCCATGAGTTGCCTGAAGGCGGGCCGGTATTCGGGGACGACCAGATTGAAGACCTTCGTGCCTTTGACCTGCTCCAGTGAGTCCGCCTCTATCATCGCAAGCCCCGCGGGGTTCATCGCAAGCATGTTGCCCTCCCTGTCCAGGAGTTTCACGCACTGCGGCTCGGACTCTATCATCGCCCTGAACCGGCCTTCGCTTTCCCTGAGCGCGTCTTCCAGGCCCTTGTGTTCCGTTATGTCCAGGATGGTGCCGACCATGCCGGCCCCGCTGCTTGCCCCGCCGCCGGAGTTATGGAAAGCGGCCTTGTAGACGATCACCTCGTGCCGGCTGCCGTCGGCATAGATGAGGGAGCTTTCGGATGTCCGGGCCCCGAGGCTGTCCCCCAGGCCCGCGTCCGCCTCGCTGTGGAGCCCCGCCAGGTTATCCGGAGAGACCTCATGGACGCTTTTGCCGATGATCCCGTCCCTGCCAAGGCCGGCAAGTTCCTCGAAGGCGCGGTTACAGCCCAGGTAAACGCCCTGGGCGTTTTTATAGAAAACGGGGGCCGGGATCGCGTCGATGAGTGTCTGGAGGAACCGGATATGGTCCTGATGGGCGCCTTCCATCTGCCTGCGCTCCGATATCTCCTGCCGGAGATTGCGGTTCAGGGCTTCAAGCTCCTCGGTTCTTGCCGTGACTTTCCGTTCCAGGTCCTCTTTTGCCGCCTCCAGCACGAGTCCGGACTGCCGCAGCTTCCGGTTGAGCTTTATCATGTACACAATGGTTGCGATTATGAAGCCCAGGGCCGCAGACAGCAGCAGGAGCAACAGGCCGTACTGCCGGAGGGCCCCGGCCATGCTTATCTTCCCGTATCCCCTGTACGGGCTCATACGGAGCGTTTTCAGGAGGTCGAGGACCGGGCTGTAATCGAGGGGGACCGTCCATCCCGCGATGCCTGCCCTGAGCGCCGCCGGGGAGCCGGCGGGCATCTCGAAGAGCGCCAGCGCGACCTGGCGCGACAACGCATCAGGGGTTTGCCTGAGCTTGGCAAACGGCCATTCGGGATAGAGGGGCGTGCTGGCCAGATACGGGAAATGTTTATAGCGCCTCCGGTCCAGCACGCGGAAATCCCCCAGCCTTACAACGCCCTTGGCCGACATCCGCTCCAGCACGTCCGTGCGGACCGTGCCGGCATCCGCCTGCCCGCGCCTCACCGCGTAGACCACCGCGTCTTGCGTGCCCGCGAAGCCCAGTCTGGAAAAATCCCTGTACGGGTTTATGCCCTTTTTTCCCAGTTCGAGGAGCGCCATCCTCCATCCGCCGAGCGAGGCCCTGTCCACCCCCATGAAGGATTTTCCCCTCAGGTCCCCGAGGTTTTTTATGCCGCTTCCGGCCCTGCAAAAGATCACGCCCCCGAAGACGGTGATCCCCTTGTTTCCGGGGGTGAGGTTTTTTAATGTGGCTATCCTGCTTATTCCGTAACGGTTCTCCATCTCGACGTATATGGAGGGATTGGCGATGAGAAAGTCCACGTCGTGCCGCTTCACCGCGGGGCCTATCTGCCTGAAATCGAGCGGCACTATTTCGAAGCGATAGCGCAGCCTTCCGGAGAGGTAATCGGCGGTCGGCCGCCATTTTTCACGCGCCGAGGCGGCCCCCCTGAAGGCGAGGACCCCTATCCTCACGGTCCTTGCCCGGGCCGGCGCGGAAAAGGGGGGCAGAAAAGACGCAAAAAGAATGATCGTGCTGACGAGCAGCCGCCACACGTCAGCAAGCGGCCCTTTTTCTTTCCTCAATTCGGCCATCCCCCGTTAGCTGCCTTGATGAATCCTTTTTAGCTCCTAATCTATCAGAAACATGCTAATTTTTCCGTAATGCTTATTTCCCTGAGAATATTAAAGCAATTGTCATGCCGGGATGCAGGGCGGGGGAGGGTCAATAAAATGCCCGGCTTCGAATGAGGTTCCGGCCGGATTAATAAGGATTTTCGCGCCGGGGCCGGCATGAATTTGACAGCGCCGGGAAAATTGACAGATTTCACGGCTTTTCATATACTCAAGTCAAAAAGGAAGGGGGATTGTCTTTAATATGGATTTCGGGATAAAAAACAGGCTGTCGAGGATATTCAGCCCCCGGACGGGCCGGACCGTGATGCTCGCTGTGGACCACGGCTATTTTCAGGGTCCGACGACCGGGCTCAGGGATTTTAGCAACATAATCCCCCTCATCCCCCAGGCGGACTGCCTTTTTGTCACAAGGGGTATATTGCGAAACATTATCGATCCGCGGACCGGCGCGGCCATCTGTCTGCGGGTGTCCGGGGGGCCCTCCATCCTGGGCGAGCTTTCGAACGAGGACCTCATCACGTCCATGGAGGAGGCCATTAGGCTTAACGCATCGGGTGTGGGGATGTCGATATTCGTCGGCGCGAAAAATGAGGACCGGACCATCTCGAACCTGGGCAGGCTCATTAACGAGGCCAACAGGTACGGCATGCCCGTTCTGGCTATAACGGCGGTGGGAAAGGATATGGGAAAGGACGCGCGTTATATCGGGCTTGCGTGCAGGATCGCGGCCGAGATAGGGGCGCATATCGTCAAGACCTATTACTGCCCGGGTTTCGAAAAGGTAGTGGAGGGTTGCCCCGTGCCCATCGTTATCGCCGGGGGCAAGAAGATGCCGGAGATGGAGGCGCTCCGGATGACTGAGGAGGCGGTAAGGGCGGGGGCCATGGGGGTGGATATGGGAAGAAACATATTCCAGAGCGACAGCCCCATGGGCATGATAAAGGCGGTGAGGGCCATAGTCCACAAGGGGGCGACGGCCGAAGAGGCGTTCGGGATTTACCGGAAGGGCGTAAAATCGGCGGCGGTTCCCGCGCCGGACGGCAACATGGAGAAGGTATAGGGCGGAGCGCGGCCGGCGGTTCGCTGCTCGCTCCCGCCAAAGGCGGGATGGGCCGCGCACTTTAAATCCCGCCGGCGCCCGTGGGCTTTGGCCCACGCATAAATCCCGGATTTCGCGCCGGCCCACAGGGCGCGTTTCGCTCGCCAACCGCACTCCGACCAGCCCATGCCCATCCGTTTTCGGTGAGGACAGGTGCGCAGTTTTCCTTTAGGAGAAGTGAGCCGATGAAGGTAGCGGTTTATTACAGCAACACCGATTTAAGGATAGAGGAGCGGCCAGTCCCCCGCATAGGAGAGGACGAGATACTGGTGAAGATGATGGCCTCCGGCATCTGCGGCACCGACGTCATCGAGTGGTACAGGCGGAAAAAGGCCCCCAGGGTGCTGGGGCATGAGATGGCCGGAGAGGTGGCCGAAACGGGCGCCGGCGTGAAGGACGTGAAAAGGGGCGACAGGGTCTTTGTCTCCCATCATGTCCCGTGCCACGAGTGCGATTATTGCCGGAGGTCGGATTACACGGCGTGCGAGGCGCTCCACACGGGCAATTACGAGCCTGGCGGGTTTTCGGAATACATACGCGTTCCGGCGATGAACGTGAAATGGGGGACTTTTGCCCTGCCGGAGACGGTGGGATATGAGGAGGCGGCCTTGATAGAGCCGCTTGCCTGCGTAATCGCCGGCCAGGACCGGGTCCGGATAGACAAGGGGGACACCGTGCTTGTCGTTGGCGCGGGCGTTTCCGGCCTCCTTCATGTCCAAATGGCCAGACGAAAAGGCGCAAAAGTGGTCGCAACGGATATTCACCCTTACCGCCTTGAAAAGGCCCTCGAATTCGGGGCGGACCATGTATTTCACGCGGATGAATATTCCGATGCCGCGCTAAAAAAGGTAAACAAGGGCAGGCTGGCCTCCCGCGTCATAGTCTGAGCCGGGGCAAGGCAGGCGGTCGATCACGCGGTCCGCTCCGCGGGCAGGAGGGGGGCCGTTCTCTTTTTCGCGGTGCCCGGCGAGGACATCCGCCTGCCGTCCGCGGGATTCTGGAGGGACGAGATAGCCGTCCAGTTCTCCTATGGCGCGGCCCCGGATGATCTGCGCCGCGCCCTTGAGGTCATCGGGGAAGGCGGGATAAAGGCGGGGCGGATGATAACGCACAGGATTGCCCTTTCGGACATCCAAAAGGGTTTCGCCCTGGTTGCCGGGGCCGGGGATTCGATGAAAGTCGTAATCGTTCCCGACCGTCTTTGCCGGCCAGGGGCATCCGGTCCCGTGTAACTCACTCTCCTTGTGTTCGCCGGTATTTACCCTATAATTTTATCAATAAACCCACGCGGTTCCGGACGGACCTCCCCGGGATTTCATTTGAATGGATAGCGAGCGTATTTCCTCCGCCCCGGAAAACGGGTTTTCCGGGCACCCTGGAATCGGCTTGCCGCTGGCGGCTTGCCGCTGGGAAGATCAACCGGATGCTTCCACCTGTGCCCGGCTTTAATCGAAGGGTTTCGGAAAGCGGGGCCAAAGTGCTAGAATTGGTATTTATTTCTCTCTGCCGGCGGCCCTGGAAAGGGGGACATTGACATCAGCTTCGTTAACGGGGTCGAATACCGCACACGGGTAAAAGTGAACGCGGGCATGATCTTGGGCAGGGCAAAAGGCCTGGCCGGCTTTTTATTGCTTTTGGCGGCGGATTTCCTGGCGCTTGTCTCCATATTTTATGTTTCATCATTTGTCAGGGCTGAAATAATCCCCCTGATATATTCCGGGGCCCCCCCTTTTCATACGGATATTCGGGCTTACGAATGGATATTCCCGCTGTGGATCGGCATCCTTTTTTTGCAGGGCGGCTACACCAAGCGGTTCACTTTCTGGGACGAGGTGAAGTTGCTTTGCGCCGGCGCCGTTTTCATGGCGCTGGCCACGTTCGCCGTTTTGTTCATCGCGAAAAAGGGCCCCAATTTTTCGAGGCTTCTCATATTGACGATGCTGGCGGCCTCCCTTTTTCTTTTTCCGGCGGCCAGGCTGAGCGCGAAAAAAATCATCTATTCGATGGGGCTTCTAAAAAGACGCCTACTGATAATCGGGGCCGGCGATGCGGCCGTGACGGCCCTGTCGCTCTTAAGAAGCGAAAAAAACCTCGGTTACGATGTCATCTGTTTTTTGAACGGCCAATCCGGCAATTCGGGGACCATAGAAGGGCTCAAGGTTTACGGTTTTCTGGACAGGGCGGACGCCTATATGAAAAAAGGGCGCATAGAGGACGTCCTTATCGCTTATCCCGAAATCGACGGGGAAAGGCTTGCAAACCTCGTAAACAGGATCCAGCCCCATGCCGAAAACATCCTTTACCTGCCCGATATCTCCGGCCTTCCGGTGCTCGGCGCGCGGCTGAGGCATTTTTTCAAGGAGCAGGCGTTCCTGATCGAGATGAAGAACAGTCTTGCCAGGCCGGGGAACTATTTTACAAAAAGGCTGTTCGATTTCCTTGCCGGATCCATCCTGTTTGTCCTGCTGCTGCTGCCCATCCTCTTTATATCGGCGATCATAAGGATCACCTCGAAGGGGCCCGCGATCCTCGAACAGGTCCGGCTGGGAAAAAACGGCGTGCCCTTCAGGTGTTACAAGTTCAGGACGATGCTGGAGGACGCGGAGGACCGGTTGAAGGAAATACTTAAGGACCCGGAGGCCAGGAGGCAATGGGAAACGTACTGGAAACTGGAGGACGACCCGCGCGTAACGGGATTCGGAAGGTTTTTAAGAAAGACATCGCTTGACGAGCTGCCCCAGATAATGAACGTGCTCAAGGGGGAGATGAGCCTGGTGGGCCCGAGGCCCTATTTGGAGAGGGAAAGGGAGCACCTGCTCCAGTTCGAGGAGACCATCCTGCGGGTCCCGCCCGGCATCACCGGGTTATGGCAGACATCGGGCAGAAGCGACAAGCCGTTTCCTGAAAGGCTGGCCCTTGACGCCTGGTACGTGAGGAACTGGAGCTTATGGCTGGATATAGTGATCCTCCTGAAGACGGTGAGGGCGGTTGCCCTGCGGCACGGCGCAATGTAGAAACTCTTGACAGAAATGGGGCCGCTGCATGAAACTAGTAGACAAGCTTTTTCCCGTTTCGACAGACGGGGAGGACGGCATTGTCTCCTTCCTGAGAAAAATCAGGTTGCCGGACCCATAGAAAGAAAAAAATGAAAGTTGTCATTCTCGCAGGCGGTTTCGGCACAAGGCTGACCGAAGAGACCACCGTAAAACCCAAGCCCATGGTGGAGATAGGCGGAAAGCCGATTCTCTGGCATATCATGAGAATCTATTCCCATTACGGTTTCAACGAATTCATAATCTGCCTGGGCTATATGGGATATTATATAAAGGAATATTTCGCTCATTACTTCCTCCACCAGTGCGACGTTACGTTCGATTTCAGCGACAACAACAGGCAGATAACCCATAACAACAAGGCCGAGCCCTGGCGCGTGACCCTCGTCGACACCGGGCCGCGTACAATGACAGGGGGAAGGATCAAGAGGGTCGCCCCTTACGTGTCGGGGGAGACGTTCATGCTCACCTACGGCGACGGCGTCAGCGACGTGCCCGTCGATCAACTGCTCCGGTTTCACAGGGCGCACGGAAAATACGCGACAATAACGTCGGTGCAGCCTTCCGGAAGGTTCGGCATGCTCGACATAGACGAAGGCGGCAAGGTCACCTCGTTTCTGGAAAAGCCCCGCGGAGACGGGGGATGGATAAACGGGGGTTTTTTTGTCCTGGAGCCGCAGGTCTTCGATTATATAGACGGGGACGATACGACATGGGAAAAAGGTCCGCTGGAGACCCTTGCAAGGGACTCCCAGCTCCGGACATACAAGCACGGCGGGTTCTGGAAACCCATGGACACCATGCGCGACAAGCTGGAGCTGGAGGGCCTGTGGAATTCCGGCAGGGCGCCCTGGAAGATATGGAACGATTAGCGGGGAAAGGGTTAAGATGTTCGGCAACATATATAATGGCAGGCGCGTCTTTGTAACGGGCCACACCGGGTTCAAGGGGTCGTGGCTGTGTCTGTGGCTCCAGGCGCTGGGCGCAGATGTAGCGGGCTATTCTCTTGAGCCGCAAACGGAGCCGGGCCATTATAACCTGCTGGGGCTGGACATGGCCTCTGTAATCGGGGACATCAGGGACGGCGAAAAGCTGAAGCGCGCGATCGGGGACCACCGGCCGGAGGCCGTTTTCCACCTGGCCGCGCAGCCCCTTGTCAGATACTCGTACCGGCACCCGGTCGAGACTTTCGAAACAAACGTCGTCGGGACGTCCAACCTGCTGGAGGCGTGCAGGGAACCCGGGTCCGTCAGGGCCATAGTTAACGTGACCAGCGACAAGTGCTATGAGAACAGGGAATGGGTATGGGGATACCGCGAGAGCGACGCCCTGGGCGGGTATGACCCTTACAGCGCCTCGAAGGCCTGCCAGGAGATCGTGGCGGGCGCCTACAGAAGTTCGTTTTTCAACCCCGGGGAATACGGCGTGTCGCATCAGGTCCTGCTGGCCAGCGCCAGGGCCGGCAACGTGATAGGCGGCGGCGACTGGAGCGAAGACAGGCTCATTCCCGACATCGTGAGGGCCATCAGCGAAAATAAAAAGTTGCTCATAAGGAACCCGCGCGCCTCGCGCCCCTGGCAGCATGTCCTTGATCCTCTGTCGGGATATCTGATGCTGGGGCAAAAACTCCTTGAGGGCCGGAAGGAATTCGCCGAGGGCTGGAACTTCGGCCCCGAGGCCGAGGCCGAGGTGGAGGACGTGGTAAAGGGCATCAAGCGTTTTTGGGACAGGTTTGAATACGAGATTCAACCTGACGGCGCCGGCCGCCATGAGGCGGGCGCGCTCAAACTCGACTGCTCGAAGGCGCGCAAAAGGCTCAAATGGCGGCCCAACTGGGACCGCGAAAAGACGTTCGGCGTCACCGCGCAATGGTATAAAAGGTTCCATGAAGAGGGCAGGGCCGGCAGCCGCGACGACCTGGACGGATATGTCGAAGACGCCGGTAACGGGCACCTGGAATGGACGGCCTGAGATTTCTGAAGGGGCCCCCTGAAATCTTGGTATATAAAAAAACGGCGGTCCCCGGTTTAGCTGCGCGGGCCGGGACCTAGTGTGGTGAATTGTAAATTCGTTAAATAAAATAATATTCATGGCCTAATGACACGAAGTAGGAAAGACGTCATTCCCGCGAAGGCGGGAATCCATTTTAAAACGTCAAATTGGG
>JAJYGJ010000214.1 GCA_021790695.1 Nitrospirota bacterium
CGGAACCCCCCCCGAAAAAGAAGGATTCCCGACGCGCTGCGCTTGCGGGAATGACAATTTATGCCAATAATTTTTGAAACGCTATACTAGCGCGCCGCCTGATGCATCAGCGGCCGGGTCCGTTCAGAAGCGCCTCTCTCATCTCGGAAAAGACACGGATGTTTTCCTTGTCCCTGAAATCCGAATAGGTGTAAAGGTGCGGCACGAACGTCTTTTCCCTCGCGCTCCAAAGGAGGGTGGCCTCGCCGTATATCCCCTTGCCGACCGGGACGCGGTGCGCGTAATCCTTGGTGCTCGCAAGCACGAGCTTCGCAGGTGTGATGTAGCCCGGATCGATATTGATCCTTCTTTTCCCTTTCTCCGATAGTCGGGACTCCATCCGGTTGGTCATCAATTTTATTTCGGCGATCTCTTCCGGGTCCGTCAGTCTGTCGAAGAAGATGAATTTTCTTTTAATCTCCGGGCCCAGTTCACGCAGATAGTAATCCGAATGCCACCTGGAGGAGGACGTTTCGCGCCTTATTCCGCCAAATTCCGCGGTAATCAGCGCTTTGGCTTTTTGAAGAAGGTCCTCCTCGCCGTAGAGAAGCCCGGCAAACAGCATAGCCGGACGGGGCTTGCGGGGCGAACCCATTTTTTTACCGCGGGGCGGCTTGTACGATAAAGGCGGCATCCGGAGTTTTGCTTTGCCGCCCGTGATGCCGCCCACAGCTTGAAAGGTGTTTCAGTTTACGCCGCTCAGCACGTCTTCTTCGGCCGCTATGAAGGCCGGAGCGCCGCCTTCTATCACGACCTTTACCTTCGTGCCTTCCTTGAACCTGCCCTTCAGGATTTCCTCGGAGAGCGGGTCTTCGATCTCTTTCTGTATCGCCCTCCTCATGGGCCTTGCGCCGTAGGTGGGCTGGTAATATTTGTCGACCAGCCATTCCTTGACCTCCGGCGTAAGCTCCACGACAAGCTCCTGCTCCACGAGCTGCTTGTTCGTCTCGGAGACGAGCAGGTCTATTATCAGGAACAGGTGCTCCTTTTCGAGATGGTGGAATACGATGGTCTCGTCAACCCTGTTCAGGAACTCGGGGTTGAAGGTCTTTTTCAGTGCCTCAAGGACGCTCGCCTTTACCGTCCGGTGTTTATCGTCGGACGAGCCGGTCTGGAACCCCAGAGGGGTAGCCTTGTCGATGAACCTGGCCCCCAGGTTCGAGGTCATTATGATGACCGTGTTCTTGAAGTCAACCCTGCGGCCGAAGTTGTCCGTGAGCACTCCCTCGTCCAGCACCTGAAGAAGGATGTTGAAGACGTCCGGGTGCGCCTTTTCTATCTCGTCGAAGAGCACCACGGAGTAGGGGCGTTTCCGGATCTTTTCGGTAAGCTGCCCGCCTTCCTCGTATCCTACGTAGCCCGGAGGCGCTCCCGTCAGCCTGGAGACGTTGAACCTCTCCATGTACTCGGACATGTCCACCTTCACCAAGGCGTTTTCGTCGTTGAACAGGAATTCGGCCAGCGCCTTGGCAAGCTCGGTCTTCCCTACGCCGGTCGGCCCGAGGAAGAAGAAAGAGCCTATCGGCTTTTTCCTGCTCTTGAGCCCCGCCCTGGACCTCCTTATCGCCCTAGCGATGACATTTATCGCCTCATCCTGGGCGATGATCCGCTTGTGAAGCTCGGCCTCCATCCTCAGGAGCTTTTCGGACTCCTTCTCTTCCAGTTTTATGAGCGGTATCCCCGTCATCTTCGCCACGGTATATGCGACGTCCGCCTCGGTCACGACGGGGACTTCCTTCTGGAGGTTGTTCCTCCACTGGGTCTTGAGCTGGTCATAGAGTTTTTTGAGACGTTCCTCTTCCGCCCGCAGCGAGGCCGCCTTTTCCAGGTCGTGGAGCCTGATATACAGGCTTTTCTCCTTGCCCAGCCTGGCCAGGTCGTTTTCCAGGTCCTTCAGCTCGGCCGGGGGGATATAGCGCTTCAGCCGGAGCCTGGCGCCCGTTTCGTCTATTACGTCTATCGCCTTGTCCGGCAGGAAACGGTCCGCGATGTAACGGTCGGAGAGCTTTACGGCCTGCTCTAACGCGTCCTCGTCGTATTTGACCTTGTGGTGGGCCTCATAACGGTTCTTGAGCCCCTCCAGTATGCCGACGGCCTCCTCCGGCTGGGGCGGCTGCATGTAGACCGGCTGGAACCTTCTTTCAAGGGCCCCGTCCTTCTCTATATATTTCCTGTATTCATTGGGCGTGGTCGCGCCTATGCATTGTATCTCGCCCCTTGAGAGGGCGGGTTTGAGCATGCTGGAGGCGTCCACCGAACCCTCCGCCGCGCCCGCGCCTATGATGGTATGAAACTCGTCTATGAAGAGTATCACTCCGGAGGACTGCGTGATCTCCTTCATCACCACTTTCAGGCGCTCCTCGAACTGGCCCCTGTATTTCGTGCCGGCTATGAGGGCCCCGAGGTCGAGCCCCACTATGCGTTTGCCGAGCAGGTTTTCCGGCACTTCCCCGGAGACGATCTTCTGGGCCAGGCCCTCGACTATCGCGGTCTTGCCCACGCCCGGCTCCCCGATTATCGCGGGGTTATTTTTTATGCGCCTTCCAAGTATCTGCATGATGCGCTCGATCTCGTCTTCCCTGCCCACTACGGGGTCCAGTTTGGCCTCGCGGGCCATCTGGGTGAGGTCCCTGCCGAACTCGTCCAGGGCGGGGGTCGTGCTCTTCTTGTCCTTCGGCTGAGTGTAGGCCTTCATCGAAAGATTGATGGTGAGCTGTCTTGCGCCCAGGAGGTTGGCTCCGAAATTCCGCAGAACCTTCCCCGCTATGCCCTCGTCCTCGCGTATGATCCCCAGAAGCAGGTGTTCGCTTCCGATGTAATTATGGCCCAGGAGCCTGGCTTCCTCCACGGCAAGCTCAAGGACCTTCTTGGCCCTCGGCGTGAAAGGAACATCGCTGAACGTGTGGACATTTGTCCCAACGGGGATGTTTCTTTCCACCTCCGTCCTCAACTCCTCCGTGGTAAGCCCCATCTTTTTGAGAATGACGATGGGAAGGGAGTCTTCCTCTCTCAGCAGCGCCAGCAGAAGGTGCTCCGTGCCAAGATAATCATTCTGGCGTTTTTCCGCCTCTTCCTTGGCGTATATGATTATCTTTCTGCCTCTCTCGGTGAACTTCTCAAACATGTGAACCTACCTCATAAACGTATGGATTCTGCGTCGTTTTTAATTCCCATGTGGAATCCTTTATCCCTAAAAACATGATACCTCTGAAAAGCGCTAAAAGTCAATGAACCCGTTTAAAAATGAGAAATTACGCCCCCTCCCGGCCGGCGATTTTTACCGTAACCAACCCCCGCCCGGTGCGCGGTTAACGAACGGGCGGCCATCCAACGGGTTTTTCCCGCTTCGTCGTTTTTCAAGTTGAAGTTCATCGCCTCCGCCTAATTCTTAATCGTATAAAATGTTAGAATTATTTAATCTTTACGCCCGGAAAGGGCGGCGCTTTCAGGCGGCTGGCCGCTGGCGGCATCAGACGCGGGAGGACGGATGGAAAACACGGTTTTAATAGTCGAGGACGAAAAGGACATCAGGGAGTTGATGGATTACAACCTGAGGAAGCAGGGATTCCGTACCGAGACCGCACGGGACGGGAAGGAGGCCCTGATGAAGATACGCGGGGGGAAGGCGGGCCTTGTCATCCTGGACCTGATGCTGCCGGAAATAGATGGCATGGAGCTTTGCAGGCTCATAAAGTCCGACCCCGATGAAGCGGTCAGGCGTCTGCCGGTAATAATGCTGACGGCCCGGTCCGAGGAGATAGACAAGGTGCTGGGGCTTGAGATGGGGGCGGATGATTACATTACCAAGCCGTTCAGCACGAGGGAGCTTGTCGCGCGGGTGAGGGCGGTCATGAGGCGTTACGAGGCTGTCCAGGGGACGGACGCGGCCGGCGGCAAGATAATAAAGGCCGATGATCTCGCCATCGACCCGGACAAATACACCGTGATGAAGCGCGGCCGCCATCTGGACCTGAGCGCCATGGAGTTCAAGCTCTTTTTGTATCTCGTCCGGAGGCCGGGCAGGATCATGAGCCGTGATTTCCTCCTGGATGCCGTATGGGGCAATGAATCATATGTCGAGCCCCGCACCGTCGATGTCCACATAAGGAGGTTGAGGGAGAAGATAGAGGACGACCCCTCCGACCCCCGCTACATACTTACCAAGAGGGGAGTCGGGTACTACTTCGCGGAAAACAAGGCCGGCTCCTGATGTCCTCGTTCGCCCTGGTAATCCTTTCCCTTTTGATCCTGTATCTGGGCGCGAGGGCCGTCATCCTTTTAAAGAGATTCTCCGATCTGAACGCGTTTGTCGAGGAACTTTCAAAAGGCGGTCTTTCCAGGCGGTTCTATCTGAAGGGGAAGCGCGGTTTTTCGAGGATCATGTACAACTTGAGCGTCCTTGCCGCCGACCTGGAGGGTAAGGACGCGGAAAACACGGCGCTTAAAAACAGGCTGTCCCTGTTGCTCGTGAACATCCCGGACGGCATCGTCCTTATCGATTCCAAGGACAGGATAAAGACCGTGAATCCGGCCCTGGAGGGCATGCTTTTTCTTAAGGCCGCAAACCTGGCCGGCAAGGGCCTTGCGGAATCGGTAAGCATAACCGGTCTTGTCGATCTTCTGAATTCAGCGCGAGAGCGCAATATCCAGGTGAAAGAGACCTTCACCTTCAACTCCAAATTCATCGAGATCACGGCGACCCCCTTTACCGGCGCCGGCGGCAATCCGTCAGGGGGGCAGGTGGTCGTCTTCCGGGACGTGACGGCCGACCGCAGGATCGACGAGATAAGGAGGGATTTCGTGGCTAACGTCTCGCACGAGCTGAAGACCCCGGTGACAGCGATAAAGGGATATGTCGATACCCTGCTTGACGGGGCGATGGACGACAGGCAGGACCTCTCCAGGTTCCTGGGCGTAATCGGGTTCCAGGCGGGCAGGATGGAGCAGCTCATAAAAGACCTGATAGAGCTTTCGAAGATAGAGTTCGGGGCCATGTCGGTCAAAAAAGAGCCGGTCAGCCTGCATGAGATAGTCGGCAGGGCGGTTGCGCTCTTCGAGGAAAAGGCGGACCAAAAGGGCATCTATATCAAAAAGGACATCTCCGAGGAGTGTTCCTCCGTCGAGGCCGACACACGGATGCTGCCGCAGATAATCACAAACCTGCTGGATAACGCCGTCAAGTACACGGACGCCGGCGGAGTCGTAATCCGGGCCACGGAGACGGATGACTGGCGCTGCGTCTTTTCGGTTCAGGACACAGGCATAGGCGTACCCAGGAAATACATCCCCAGGCTCGGAGAGAGGTTTTTCAGGGTCGATCCCTCCCGGTCGAGGGAACTGGGAGGCACGGGGCTCGGTCTCGCGATAGTCAAGCACCTCGTGCTCGCCCAGGGCTGGAAGATGCATATCGACAGCGACCTGGGCAAGGGCACGACCATAAGGATCTACATGAACTATTAATCGTCTCAAAATAGTCTGAACATCCTATGTCGTCATTGCCGCACGTCTTTAGCGGGAATCCAGGTTGAAATGGATGCCCGATCAAGGTCCTCGGGCATGACGAACAAAGGACGAAATCGGTAAATACCGTTATGAGACCGTTAATAACTTCTTTTTCGGAGGGATTCCGCCCGTTTTTATCCGTAAGACAAAAAAATCCGGGCCGGAATGACGGACTTAAGACAGAACGGCCGGGATCGGGAACCGTATCAAGACCTTCAAATTTTATAAAAAAATAAAATTGTTTTTTTGTAATATTGCCGTAACATTGGCCGGTTATACTTTATCGCCAAATGAACACACTGGAGAAAGAAGCGCCCGGTTTGACCGGCCTGGCCCTTATGGCGAGAAAGGCCCGTTTTTATAGGAAAAATCCGATGGATTTTTTCTTTGTCTTCATAACCGCGCTTGCCGCCCTGAGCATCGTTGTCATAACCCTGGGCATGTTTTACAGCCTGTGGAGGGAGTCACTGCCGGCCATACACAAGTTCGGCGTCCTTGGATTCATCACGTCAACGCAATGGGACCCCATAAAAGAGTCATTCGGGGCAGGGACAAACCTTTTTGGAACGGGGGTCACCACCTGCCTGTCGATGGCGATAGCCGTTCCTGCGGCCATCGGCATGGCCATATTCGTAAGCGAGATCGCGCCGAATTTTCTGAAAGGACCGATCGGCGGGGCAATCGAGCTTCTGGCCGCCATCCCGAGCATCATATACGGCATGTGGGGGCTCTTCATCCTGGCCCCCATAATGTCGGACCATATAGAACCGGTCCTCGCGGACACCCTGGGCAAGCTTCCGGTCGTCGGCGCGCTCTTCCAGGGCACCCCGCTGGGGATAGACATGCTTACCGCGAGCCTGGTGCTGGCCATCATGATCATCCCGTTTACCGCGAGCATTTCGAGGGACGCATTCAGTCTCACCCCGGCGATCGTGAAGGAGTCCGCCTACGCAATGGGGGCCACGAAGTGGGAGGTCACGAAAGACGTGGTCATCCCGTATTGCAAACTCGGCATCTTCGGCGGCATTGTGCTTTCTTTCGGCCGGTCGTTGGGCGAGACGATGGCCGTGGCCTTCGTTCTCGGCAACAACCACCAGATAACGGCGTCCCTGTTCAACGCGGCGGCCACCATTACGGTGACCCTCGCCAATGAATTCACAGAGGCCTTTACAACGATGTATCTTTCATCGCTTTTCTATCTCGCGCTTCTTCTTTTTGTCATCAGTTTCATAGTGCTGGCGGTCTCGAAGGTGTTTTTGGTGAAGTTGCAGAAAAAGACTTCCGGCGGGGATGCCCTGTGACGGCGCGCGAGAGGATAAGGAAGCTCGAAAACATCAGCGCGCTCTCCCTTAGCACCCTTGCCGCGCTTTTCGGCCTTTTCTGGCTGGTGTTCATACTGGGAGACGTTCTCATAAAAGGGGTTGGCGCCGTCGGGCCCGCCCTTTTCCTTCATGACCCGGCGCCGCCGGGGACCCCGGGCGGCGGCCTCAGGAACGCCTTTGTGGGACAGCTCCTGCTCACCTTGTTCGCCACGGTCCTGGGCGTGCCCGTCGGCGTGCTTGGAGGCACGTTCCTCGCTGAATACGCGCGCGGCAAGAGGTTTGCGCATTACGTGAGCGTACTCTCTGACATCATGTTGAGCGTTCCGACGATCGTGGTGGGCACTTTCATATACGCCATCATGGTCAAACCCCTTCACCATTTCAACGGCTGGGCCGGCGCGGTGGCGCTTGCCATCATCATGATACCCGTGGTCCTGCGGACGACGGAGAACATGCTCTCCCTTGTCCCGTGGACCCTGAGGGAGGCGGCCTTCGCGCTCGGGGCGCCATATTATAAAGTGATAGTGCAGGTGGTTTATCGCGGCGCCATCACGGGCATATTCACCGGGGTGCTCCTGTCCATCGCGCGGGTGGCCGGGGAGACGGCGCCGCTCCTGTTTACCTCTTTCAATAATTCCTTCTATTCGCTGAACATGAACCAGCCAATCGCATCGCTCACTGTCACGATATTCCAGTACGCCATGGGGCCTTATGACGACTGGCACCGCCTGGCCTGGGCTGCCGGGCTGGTCATCACGCTGGCTATCCTGGCCGTGACGGTCGCGGGCCGGATAGCGATACGATACAAGTACGGGAAGAAATGACGCAGGAAATACAGATCAAAAACCTGGGCTTCCGCTACGCGGGCAACCACCTTGCCCTGAATAACATAAACTTCGAGGTTTATAAAAACACCGTAACCGCGCTCATCGGGCCCTCGGGGTGCGGAAAGACCACGCTGCTGCGGTGCTTCAACCGCATGCACGACCTCTATCCGGGCAACAAATACGAGGGGGAGATAATCTTCGAGGGCAGGAACATCCTGGCAAAAGACGTTGATCTTATAGAGCTTCGAAGCCGGATAGGCATGGTATTCCAGAAGCCGACGCCTTTTCCGATGTCCATATTCGACAACATTGCCTACGGCCTCAGACTGAAGGGGATAAGGAAAAAATCGCTTCTGTCGGAACGGGTGGAGCGCGCGCTCAAACAGTCGGCCCTGTGGGACGAGGTAAAAGACAAGCTTCATGAGAGCGCCTATGCCCTTTCGGGCGGACAGCAGCAGAGACTGGTCATCGGCAGGGCGCTTGCCGTCTCGCCCGAGGCGTTGCTCTTCGATGAGCCCACCTCCGCCCTGGACCCCATATCGACTGCCAAGATAGAGGAGCTTATC
>JAJYGJ010000028.1:0-1520 GCA_021790695.1 Nitrospirota bacterium
CTCCGGCGTGTTCCAGGCCGTCCAGGAGGCCGGCATCACCGCGCTCGAAAGCGATGACGAACCCCTGGCCCGCATAAGGCAGACCTACCGGCAAAGGAGGGACGCCCTTTATTCCGGCCTGAAAAAGCTTGGCATCGATGCCATGAAACCGGAGGCCACTTTTTACCTTTGGGCGTCGTGTCCGCCGGGGTACGAAAACGACTCCAGGTCTTTCGCGAAACTTCTCATTGAGAAGGCCCGCGTTGCCGCCACCCCCGGCGTGGGATTCGGGGCCTCGGGCGAGGGTTATATCCGGTTTGCGCTGACCGTCCCCGTCTCGAGGATAGAAGAGGCCGTCCACAGGATAGGCAAATCCCTCTGACTCCGTCGCCTGCCGGCTCCAAATTGACGACCGCTTACATCGGCATAGGTTCGAACCTGGGCGACAGGCTTCAAAACTGCAGGAAGGCCCTGAAACTTCTCGAACAAAGGGGCGTAAGGATCAGGGTCAAAAACGTCTCCGGGGCTTACGAGACAAAGCCGTGGGGACCGGAAACTGCCGACCAGCCGGACTTCATAAACATGGCCGCGGCCGTGGAGACGGACATCGGCCCCCGCGCCCTCCTTGAAATCCTGCTCCGGATCGAAAACGAAATGGGCCGGGTGAGGACGAAAAAATGGGGCCCGAGGACCATCGACCTGGATATCCTTCTATACGGCGACGAGGTCGTCGACCTGCAAGGCGGAAGCCGCCTGCCAGCGCTAAAAGTTCCCCATCCCCTAATGCACAAAAGGGAGTTTGTCCTGCTGCCGCTTGCCGAAATCGCACCCGGCGCGGTGCATCCGGTATTAAAAAAGACGGTGAAACAGCTCCTTGAGGAACTGGCAACTCAAACATAGCCCGCCTCTTTCCCGCCACGCTTTTCCGCAATCTAGTAATAGGGGGGGCGGACCTGATTTTGCTATAATTTGCTCAAATGGAACCGCCCCTGCCGCGCCATATCCCTTTAAAAGGAGCCCGCAAATGAAAAGAAAGATCATTTTCCTCCTGCCGCTTTTCCTGATGCTTGTCTCTTGCGCGAATTTCAATATCTCTCTTTTCCCCCAGACGAAACCTCTAAAGGAAAAACTGATAGAGGGTCAGGGACGCCCGAAGATCCTGCTTCTGGACCTGGACGGCGTCATCTCCTTCGGCGTGAAAAAGACGCTTCTGGGGGTTGGCGGGCCTTCCCCCGTCGACTATTTCAGGGAGGCGCTCAGGAAAGCCGGGAAGGACAAGGACTTGGCCGGTCTTGTAATCAGGATAAACTCGCCCGGCGGGGGCGTTACCGCCAGCGACACCATATACCACGAGATAGAGAATTTCAAGCGGGAAAAGAAGGTCCCGGTTTACGCGTATATAATGGATGTCGGGGCGTCGGGCGCCTATTACGTCGCATCGGCGGCCGACCGGATAATCGCAAGCCCGACGGGGCTTGTGGGCAGCATCGGAGTAATCGCGATGAAATTCAATATCCAGGGCCTGATGTCCCGGATCGGCA
>JAJYGJ010000028.1:1530-8237 GCA_021790695.1 Nitrospirota bacterium
GAGACGTACAAGTCCGGGCCGGAGAAGGATTTCTGGTCGCCTTTCCGCCCGAGCACCCCGCAGGAGAAGGCCATGCTGCAGGGCATCATAGAGGACCTCTACGGCAGGTTCGTGGACGTCGTTTACCGGAGCAGGAAAGGGGTGCTTTCGAGGGCGCAGGTCCTCACGCTTGCGGACGGCCGCATATTTACGGCGGACCAGGCGTTCCGGGACAGGCTCATAGACCGGCAGGCATATCTGGATGAGGCGATAGCCGGAATGAAAAAACAGCTTGGGATAAAAACGGCCAGGGTCGTGACCTACGCGCGGCCGGGCCAATTCAGGCAGACCGTATATTCGGAGGCCGTGGGCGGGGTGGCGCGGGCAGGCACGACAATAAACCTCATTTCCTTCCAGGGCCTTGCCCCCCGGCCCGGCGTGGCCTTTATGTACCTGTGGAACCCATAGGGTTTTACGGGGGGGCTGGCCGGTCTCCGGTTATAAAGGGGATTGGTCTGGCGGGTTAGTCAATCTACGCCCTCGTGTACGTCTCTTCAAGCGCCATGAACTGGCTTATCACCTCGTTCATGGCGCTGGCTATGTCGGCGTGCGAAATGACACCGATCAGTTTGCCGTTTTCCAGCACCGGAAGCCGTCTCACGCTTGCCCTGTTCATTATCTTCAGGGCGGAGTCAAGGTCGGCGTCGATATCTATGGTCACGGGGTCCCTCATTATGTCGCAAACGCAGGTGGAAGACGGGTCTTTCCCGGCGGCGGCAACGGCAAGGGCGATGTCCCTGTCCGTCAATATCCCCTTGACCTTCAGGCTGTCCTCAATGATCATGGAG
The DNA here is from genome assembly GCA_021790695.1 of Nitrospirota bacterium. Taxonomy (GTDB): domain Bacteria; phylum Nitrospirota; class Thermodesulfovibrionia; order Thermodesulfovibrionales; family JdFR-88; genus JAJYGJ01. The sequence continues at coordinate 2,358 of JAJYGJ010000028.1, forward strand.
CCTATATGCTTTTCCTTCATCATGCGGGCCGCTTCAAGAAGGGTGGCCGAAGAGGGAAGCGAAACCACATTTTTTTTCATGTATTGTCTGACTGTCATACTCTCAAACCTCCTTGGATTGCTACTGTCCAATCCCCTTTATGCTTCAAGGCTATCAAAAAGCGTAATCCAGTCAAGAAGGGCGGGTTCCTTCCGGTTATCGGGTTTTGCTATAATAAGCCGGGGCTGGGGGAATTTCCGTCTTGCCCGGGGGATGAACATGTGGTGAATCGGTCCTCCTGCGGGCCCGGGCGGACCCGCGCGGTTGGGCGGGCCGGTGAGGACCGGAAGCGAAGCGGCGGTGAGGCGAGTGATGGGGGAAATAAGTCTTTTCGAAAGGTTCAAATCCTCAAGTCCCTGCCGCATCGTATTGCTCTCGATCGTTTTGTCCGAATCGCTTGCCGTACTGATCAATGCGGCTGCCGGCATTATAGGGAAGGGGCGCGTGGACGGCAGCCTGCTGCTGGTTGGCGCGATCGACGCGCTGGCCGTCTCGGCCGTCATGGCCGTCCTTGGCGTCCGCTTCATTCTGAAGGAGCGCGGGCTCGTGGAAGAAGCCCTGATGAGGCAGTCCCGCGACATCTTTGACAGCATCCGCGACCCCTTCAGCGTCTTTTCGGCCGATTTCCGGATAACAAGGACAAACGGGGAATATGCCGCGCTGAAGAACCGGACCGTCGAGGAGCTTACAGGGGAGAGGCGATGCTATGAAATAGCGGGCCGCACCGGCGTGTGCGAAGACTGCGTGGTGCAAAAGACGATGCTCACCGCCAATCCCTGCGCGAAAGAAAAGCGCATGGGCCTTTCCGACGGCTCCGACATATGGGTCGAGATATACACGTATCCGATGCCGGATTCGGACGGGCGGGTCTCGCATGTTATCGAGTACATCCGGGACATAACGGCGAGAAAGGCCGCCGAGGCGGAAAGGAGGACCCTGATAGAGGAGCTGCAGCGGCTTTCGAGGTCCGATGATCTGACCGGGCTCCTCAATAAAAGGGCCCTGATGGAGCGGCTCGGGTACGAACAGGAAAGGGCCAGAAGATACAAAACACCTCTTTGTCTGATAATCTGCGACCTGGATAATTTCAAGCAGGTAAACGATACGCTGGGGCACGAGGCGGGCGACCGGGTGCTCCGGATTGTGGCCCGGACCCTCGCCGGCACCCTGAGGAAATCCGATATCATAGGGCGCCAGGGCGGCGATGAGTTCATGCTCGTCCTTCCGCAGACGCCGCTTGAAGGCGCGGTCGAATTCGCGGAGAGGCTCCGCCGGAATGTGGAGGACATAGACTATCCGGCGGATATCACGACACGGCCCACCCTGAGCCTGGGGATCGCGGCCTACCCGGACGCCCCTGGCGCCAACGACATACTGAGACGGGCCGACACCGCCTTGTACGACGCCAAGAAAGCGGGCAAAAACAGGGTCTCCGCAACACTGTAGAACCTATCTCAAAATTGGTTCTGAAGCGAAAGAGAGAGGAAATCGAAAGAAAGGGGAAAGCGCCCGGAGGCGCAGCAGAGCTGCGTTGAGGACGATTTTCCCTTGATGACGCAGTATGCCGCGATTTCAGCCTCTTGCAGCCGGAAGCTATTTTGAGATAGGTTCAATTTCTGATAGACTCTTTTTGTGGTGTTCTTCCTTCTTTTAACCATCTCTGAAGGCCGCCTTCCAACGGCATAGCACCCGGGAAATACAGGCCATGAAGGTGCTCATGATATCGACCAACCGGAACAGGCTGCCGGTTCCGGTCATGCCGGCGGGGGCGTGTCTTGTGTCCGAGGCGGTCCGGAGGGCGGGTCACGAGGTGAAATTCCTGGACCTCATGTTCGAGCCCGACCCGGCCCGCGCCATCGCGGCGGCCGTGCGTGCATTCGCTCCGGACATAGCCGGGGTCTCCATAAGGAACATAGACAACAACGACATGCAAAACCCTCGCTTTTACGCGGCGGATGACGTCCGATGCCTTCCGGCCCTTTATGGGGCGGCCAATGGGTCTTTTAAAAAAAACCGCTCCCTGCCCCCACCCCTGCCGGTTGTGCTGGGCGGGCCGGCCGTCCCCGTCATGCCCGCTGCCCTTTTGCGATTAAGCGGGGCCGACTGCGCCGTCATCTCCGATGGAGAGACGGTCCTGCCCCTCCTGCTTGAAAGGTTCGGGGAAGGGCGAAGCCTCCGCGAGGCGGCGAGACTCACCCCGGGCACGGCGTGGCTGGAGGACGGAGCGCTGAGGAAAACGGCCCCGCCAGGGGAACCGGGCCCCGCCGGACCGGTCCCGGAGGGACTGGTCCCCGTCTGTCCGGACTACGGGAACTGGATAGACGTAAAAAAATACGCGGGGCTTTTTTCCACCGCGCCTCTTCAGAGCAAGACCGGCTGCGAGTTTAATTGCATATATTGCACGTACAGGAAGATTGAAGGCGGCCGGTACAGGCTATGTCCGCCGGAACTGGCGGCGGAGGCCGTCCGCAGGCTTTGCGCCTCCGGCATAAGGGACATCGAATTCGTGGATAACGTCTTTAACTCGCCTTATGAGCATGCCATCGCCGTCTGCGAAGAGATTTCGAGGCTCCCCCGGGCGCGGCCCGGCGGAAGACCGAGGCTGCAGACCATCGAATTAAACCCGCTTTTCATCGACGACACCCTCGTGGACGAAATGGAGCGCGCCGGTTTCGTCGGGGCGGGCGTTACCGCGGAAAGCGCCTCCGGCCTGGTGCTGGCCGGGCTCGGGAAAGGCTATGGCGAGGGGCATGTCCATAAGGCGGCGGAAGTGATGCGTCGTCACGACATGCCATGTTTCTGGATATTCCTGCTCGGGGGGCCGGGCGAGACGAAAGCGACAGTCAAGAAAACCCTTGATTTCGCCAGCAGGTGCATACGTCCCTCCGATCCTGTATTCTTCAATATAGGCATAAGGATATATCCGGGGACGGGTCTTGAACGGATCGCAAGAAAGGAGGGGCTCCTGTCGCTGGGCCCCGGCGAGATGCTGGAGCCCGTTTTCTACATCTCCCCGGAATTGAGCCCGGGCTGGATAATAAGCAGGATAAACAGTTGCATGGGCCGCCAGATGAATTTTATAAACTCCGGCTCTCTGGGGCTGAAACTCCTGCCGCGCGTCGCGCGGCTTTTTCACCGGCTGGGGATGAAACCCCCGCTCTGGCGGCATACGGTCCTCATAAGGGGTGTGCTCCGGGGGCTCGGCCTCTATAACGGATGGTCGTGATGGAAGGCGCGCGGGAAAAGATTTATGTGGGGAGCTTTGAGGTCTCCGTCCCGCCGTTTCAGGCAAGCCAGAGGGAGGCCTGGGAGTTCCTGGAGGGAAATTACCGCGAGCGGCTGGGCAGAAGGTCCCTGAGACTCATGAAGAAAATCTTCGAGCACCCGTCGGTCGCGCGCAGGCATTTCGCCCTGGAAGACCCAGCCAGCCTCATGGACGACGACCCCGACGCCCGCATGGCGCGATTTACCAGGGAGGCGGCCGGGCTGGCGGCGGAGGCGCTTCACGGGGCGCTTGCCCGGGCGGGTATCCCCGCCTCCCGGCTTACCCACCTGGTGGTGAACACATGCACCGGCTACATATGCCCGGGCATCTCGACTTACCTGATAGAGAAAATGGGCCTTTCCCGGCGCATCCGGGCCTTTGACCTGGTCGGCTCGGGCTGCGGCGGCGCCATCCCCAACCTGGAAGTCGCCCGCGGCCTCCTTTCCCGGCGGAATGGCGTCGTGGCAAGCGTTTCGGTCGAGATATGCAGTTGCACCTTCCAGATGGGAGAGGACCTGAGCCTCATGCTTTCAAACGCGCTTTTTGCCGACGGGGCGGCCGCGGCGATCCTCTGGGACCGCCCGCAGGGATTCGAGCTGGGGGCGGGGGCGGCCTTTTACGCGCCCGAGCACAGGGAATCCATAAGGTACGTCCACAAGGGAGGCCAGCTCCATAACCAGCTCTCACCGGACCTGCCGGAGCTTGTGAAGGAGGCGGCCCGGGAGGCCGTCGGCGAGGCCCTGCGCCTGGCCGGGTTGGAAAAGGGCGATGTGAGGCACTGGGCCCTGCACACCGGCGGGGAAAAGATCATCAACGCGGTAAGGGACGCACTCGGGCTTTCAGAGGGGCAGGTACTCGCGGCAAGGCGGGTGCTGGCGGATTTTGGAAACATGTCCTCGCCGACCGTGTGGTTCGTTTTGAAGCGGATAACGGAGTCGGAAGCAGTGGAAAGCGGCGACTGGTGCATGATGGTGGCCTTCGGAGCGGGGCTTTCGGCCCATGCGCTCCTGCTCAGGAAGACCTGAGGGAGACGAATTTTTCCAGATGGGCAATGACCCTGCCGGCCGCCTGCCCCCTCGGGAGCGTGGCCGCCAGCCGTTCAAGCAGGCGCCTTTTGCGAAGCAGGCGGAAGGTGGTGCCGAAATTGAGGCCAAAAACCCATGAAAGGAGCAGCAGCTTGTAGTCGTTCAGGCTTTTCACCTCCGCAAGCCGGACCACGCGGTTTTCGAGGATGCCGCGGAGCGACGCGGGGGATATCCCCTTTCCTTCCGGAAGGCCCTGTCCGGCGGCGGTCGGCCTGTCTTTTTTTTCCTGCCCGAAATACTCGATAAACACATTCCAGATATCAAGCTTGTCGGCGTCGCGCACGAGTTTCAGAAACAAGAGCGACCTTTTATCCAGCCTCGGGAGGGCAAGCGCGTTATGGTATTTTACGGCCCGGATTATGAGCGACCGCTCCCCGCGGGAGATACCCTCCAGGAGTTTTGCCTTCCCGATCGCCTCCACGCCCAGGAGTCCATGGTTTGCGGAGGCGGCGTCATTAAACGTCCTCCACCTCGCATATTGAGGGAACCTGCCCGCGTCGTGCAGAAGGGCGGCCGCGCGCGCGAGCCGGGCGTCGGCCCCGCTTATGCCTTCCCCCCGGGTTATGAAGCCCATGTTGCGGCAGACCCTCAGGGTGTGTGCCCGTTTGAGGGCGATATTCTGCCGCTCCGCGGGTGTCTCCATCCGGTAGTCGCGCACGTATCGCAGAAACCGCCTTTTCAGGCGGGCGAAATCCTCTTCGGTCATGGATGATCGGTCCGGTCCTTCAGAATGTGAAGTTTAGCATAAACAGGGGGAGAGCTGAAGCCGGGGGCCGGGTGTCTCAGTCAGCCTGTCTTTTCTCCCTCCCTGGCGGCCGCGGGAGCCGGCTTTTCCTTGCCGGGGTAGGTGATCCTTGTCCCGTCCGCCTTCAAAAACGGAGTAAGCTCGTGGCGCTGGAGCCCCTTTACCCCCACGATGTGCTCCACGCGCCAGCCGCGCACGGCAAGGGCGTCGGCAATGAGCAGACGATGGCACCGCCATGGCACGGCTTCCGCGCACATGATGGCGGCCTTCTCACGGGAGGCGATTTCAACAAGGGCTTCCAGGTTCCTGTCGAACTCGGGCGTTTGCATGTAATCGGCGAACCCCCGGAAGGACGGATTGAGCCAGCCCGTATTGGGCGAGCCTTTTTCCGGATGCCTTAGCCCTCCAAGCCCCTTCATATGGAAATATTTTATCCCCTCCTTCTCAAGCTCGCCTGGAAATGTATCTATATTGAACTGGGGGTTCAGGGTGCTCCCGGGCAGCGTGCGCACGTCGCAGACGACCTGGATCCCCTGTTTTTTGAGCATTCTTATCAGGTCCCCGCCCGAGCGCGTGGAATGACCTATCGTATAGATGACCTTCTCACCCGGGCTCATGCGTGCGCCTCCAGGCCCCCCTGTCCCAGGCCGAAAAACTGTCTCAGGCTTAAAAAGGCCGGTTTCATAAAAGAAGTTTATCACGTTTTTTTCGCCTGCCCTCCGGTTGAAACTTTTTACTTTCTTTTG
>JAJYGJ010000228.1 GCA_021790695.1 Nitrospirota bacterium
GATAAGCCGGATATCATCGAGGAATCCATTTATCTCGGTGAGCTGCCGATTATGACCGGGGGCGGGGAATTCATTATCAACGTCTGGAAGAAATACTCATCGGGGGCGAGGGAATCCTTGAAGGCATCGTAATACCAGGGGTTATCCTCGATAAAATCGACGACATACTGCGCCACGTCGCCGGGCAGGCAGAACCACTGTGTCCCCCTGTATATGTCCATGGGCGGTTTATTGCGGTTCGGCAGAAGATTGATGCCGCCGCCGTAGAGCCTGATCAGCGCTGCGCGCAGGATTCTCATGGGATGAAGAAAGGAGTCATACCGCCTTCTTGCGAGCCCCGGCCATTTGATCGCCCAGAAGCAGGCCTCCGGGCTTCCCGCACCGATTCTCTGCGCATTCATGAAAATTTTGCCCCGGTTCCCGTTCAGGTATTCGGATAACCCATTTCTTACAAGCAGGTCCTGTCCGCTCCTGAGGCAGACAAAGTCATATTTCCGGTTCGAACGCTTCAGGCTCCGCAGGAGACATAGCGTTGCATCGACAATGCTGATGTCCCCCCATCTCACGTCGACGCTTTCCTCCAGGACCCTTACATTGCCCCCGCTTGCTATCATGGGCATCGCGCTTTTTTTGTCGACGTGGACGTATATATCGCAATTGCCGTCGCCGGACAGTTGACCGATAAACCTGTTCAACTGCCGCGGGTCCCTGTGGACCTGAAGCAGATAGGCTATTCGCAAGTCGTTTACCGGCACGTATGCACCCCCGGTTTACGCTCCATCCCCGGCCCCGGCATCTCCGTTCAACTCCGCCTCAGGAGCGCTTTTTCCGCCCTCTTGACCTTATAAAGGAGGTAATGGGCAAGCATCATAAAATCGTTCGCCCCGGCCCCTTTTGCCACAAACCCGAAAGTCCGGAAGCCGCGCTCATCGGTCTTTATGCCATGCGTCATCTTGATCCTCTGCCATTCCTTCATGGCGCAACAGTCGGACTGTATTTTCTGGCATTCCCTTTTTCCGCCCGTCTTTGTCCTGGTGTGCGGATTGACGCAGACGACCTCATCAACGACGGCGACTTTTCCCGCCAGGTCCGGGCCCATGGTCTGCAGATACCACCATTCCACGCCGAAGCGCGACAACGCGGGATCGTAAACCCGCATGAATTCATCCAGCGCGGCTTTCAGGAACAGGGGGCAGTTCATCTCGACAAAATTCGTGTACCGGAGCATGGAAAAGGGATGCGCGGAGGTAATGGGAAGGCATATCCTTCCCGCCGGGCTGAACGCCGGCTGCAGACACCAGAGCCCGAAGCGCTCTCTTATTTCAAACAGCCTGCTTATCGCCGGGGCATCGATAATGATATCGTCATCCATCACCATGACGGCCTCGTAGTTGTCCAGTAGCTCTTTCCATTTTTGATATGCGTAATGAAGGTTGGGGAACTTCCCGCCCTTCCGCTCATTATAAATATCCCCGATTGCGCGGAGCGGATTATCCCGCCCCCGCTCGCCATAATAGGTTATCCACAAGTCGAAGTTTTTCTCCCCTTCGATCCACTTTCCGACGTTGGCGTTGTCACCGGCCGAGGTAAAGACCAGATTGCCCGAATGAGGCGCCCCCGGTTTAAGGACCAGTTCCGACCTTTCCATTCCAATGCCCCTCCTCATGTCCAATGACATCGTTTCGAATGACATTTTCCATGCGCCGGATCAAATCCGTATCGCCTTCCCGAAATTTTCTCGCGAAAAGCGCCTCGCCGGACCCGTAGATATCGTTCAATAAAACCTTACCGCTTTTTTCGAAGTAGCCGACGTGCTCTTCCTCCATCCAGGCCGGATGAGCGCTTTTGTGGCCCGAGCGCTCCAGGAATTTGTATTTATGCCGCCGCCCGGCCTGTCTGGCCTGAACGCACCACCGCCAGTCCTCAAAAACCAGATTTCTGCGTACCCGCGGTCTGAAAATCGAATTCCCGAGGATGGTGTGAAACAGTGTTTCGTCAGGGGCGAAGATGTTTTCGAAGAATTCGCATACCGGCCGGTTTGACTGAACGAAATCGAGGATGTACCGGCATGCGTCCCTTGTAAGCGCCCACCAGGTATTGCCCGCGAACGGCTCCAGGGCGCCCAGATATTTCATATAATCCCTTCGCGCCAGGCCGAGCCTCGCCAGGCCCTTCACAATCGTCCTCCGCACGGGTTTGGCGGCGGAGACCCTGAAGGTGCTTATCCTTGAGATCGGCTTTCTGTCGTGGGGCATTTTGGCCAGGCTTATAAACTCCCATCCCTGATTATTGCCGAAAAAATCGGCTATGTATCGCCCGCTCCTTAACGGATATTCGCTTCCGCTCAGCAAAATGAAATAATCGTAATTGCGGGGAGAGCTGATCGACTGGCGCATCAGTGCGAGCTGGGCCTCTACGAACGAATATTCGCTCCAGTAAACCAATGTGCGCCTGTCGCAGAAGGCGACATTGTTCCAGTTTATGGACCTGAAATCCCCGATATCGCTTTTTTTGTCCACGTGTATGAAAAATCCGCAATCATCAACGGACAGCGCATCTATCAGCCGCTTCAGGTGGAGCGGATGTTTAAAGGCGGCTATGAGATAGGCTATTTTCATTTTTGGGCCCGGCGTTCCAGCAGCGGCCATATCCCGCCTGCCAGCCAGCGGGCGGCCTTTTTTTCTATTAATCGGGATGTTCCGAGGGTCGGCGTCCGGTTGACGTCTAGGAGCATGACGCGGCCGTCCCTAAGGACGTAATCGAACTTCCCGCAATCGAACCCCAGCCGCCGCCTGATTGAATGAAGCTCCGGCTGCGCGGGCGCTTCCCCGATATGGAACGCGGTGGCCTCATTTACGATTTTTCGCTTCGATTTCAGAATGATGTTCATGTCTCTGTCGCCAAAGAAATAACAATATCTCACCAAATAATCGTCGCCGTCCATCCCGGGGAGAAATTTTTCGACGATCAGGTTCCCGTTGCCGAACACGTCCCCCGGCACGTCCTTCAGTGACGCGAATCATCGTGCGGGGATGGTTTTTGTCCCGGTGGGATTCGCCGAACCTCAAATAGGCCAGGTTGTTGCAGGTGCTGCCGCTATCTGCCGGACAAATTTATTCGGTTGGTCCGGATTTTTATAGACCGGCAGTAGATAGGCCATTCGCATGTTATTTCGTGTCATGATATGTCCGGTACGGCTGCCGGGAGAACGCGCTTTCCCGGTACGGGAGAAAATCGGTCTTCCCTCCCTGCGGCCCCGGGTTTTTGCGTGTCCGGATGAGGCGGGCGGTCCTCATCCGGCCGCCTCAAAAAAACGCCTCGCCAGGACCCTGTAGTCATGGTTCGCCAAAACGTATTTTTTTCCCTTTGACCCCATAATATTTCTCTCGTCGGTTGTCATGCCGGTCATTTTGATGACGGCTTGCGCCGCGGCTTCCGGCTCCTCGGGCGCGACGGTAATGCCGCAGCCGCTGTCGGAGACCATATCATTTCCCGCATTGACGGCATGGATTACGGGCTTGCCGGCCATCATGTAATCAATGAGCTTGTTTGGACTTATGCCGAAACCATGCAGGCTTTTGTTTTTTTTCAGTCCGATATACAGGATGTCCATCGCCTCCAATAGTTTCGGGACCGAAGCCTTCGGGACCGGAGGAAGGAATGTGACATTTTTCAGTCCCATATCCAGCGCCCTGCATTGCAGTTTCGCCTTCTCGGGCCCGTGCCCCACCAGCGCAAAGGCGACGGGGTACGAATGCAGGGACGCCGCGGCCTCAATAAGGGTATCGAGCGCATTGCCGAAACCGTGAGAGCCGGTAAACCCGACGATAATCTTTCCCTCCTGTTTAAGCCGCGATAATGCCTGGATATGACCCAAGGCGCCCGCGGCTTCTCCTCCGTCCCATTCCGTAACATCTATCCCGTTTGGTATATAGGCGAATTTGCCGGACGCCATGCCGTGCCTTGTCATGTAGCCTTCCGCTTTGGGCATCAGGGAAATTATGGCGTCCGAGACGCGGTACGCAAAATCCTCGGCTTTTTGCATCATCACGATAAAGGGATGACCGGGCGGGATGCCGCCCAGCTCGGTCAGTGTCAGGGGCCAGAGGTCCCTGACCTCGAACAGCAGTTTGGCGCCTGAAGCGCGGGCGATCCTGCTGGCCGCGTATATGACGAAGGGATGCGGACATGAGGCGATCACGAGATCGGGCCTGAAGCGCCCGGCGATCCTGGATTTGAACGGCGTGAGCATCAGGCTGAACCCGAGCATATTCAGCGCGCGCCCGATGCCGTTTCCCTCGTATTTCGGGGTCTTCAGCCAGAAATAACGCACACCTTCTATTTCCTCGTTTGCCATCATGCCGGAGACAAGCGGTTTCCGGCTGTGCAGATGGGACTGGGAAGCCGCCACGATGCATACCCTGTGCCCAAGGCGCGTCCATTCCCTGGCCAGATAAAAATGACGGTATTCCATGCCATGCCTGGGCGAGCCGGCGTAATGATTAATGACCAGGATGTTCATGTATCCTCACCGGCAACCTGCCAGCGCCCGGACTATCGCGGCCCCCGCGTCGCCGCGGCCGTACAGGGGGACCCAATCATCGTGCCCGCGCAGGGACAGCCCTTTTTCGGCCTCTATAACGGCCTCTTTTTCAGCGCCGGCAAGGATGTTGAATCCGTGTTCCACCAATTCGACCCACTCCGTTTCCCGCCGCAGCGTAATGCACTGCTTCCGGAAGAAATAGGCCTCTTTCTGCAATCCGCCGCTGTCCGTTATCACGGCCTTGCAGGCGTCAAGGAGCGCCAGCATATCGAAATAACCCATGGGCCCTGTAAGAGTCACCCCCCGAAATTGGAGGCCGTGCCTCGACAGGGCCTTCTTCGTCCTCGGATGCAGCGGCAGCACTATTGGAGTGGTCCTGGTTATCAGTTCAAATGCGTCGGCGATATTTCGCAGGCGGTCATGGTCGTCGGTGTTTTCGGGCCTGTGTATTGTTGCGAGATAAAAGTTCCCATCCATCTCGTCGATGATCGCCCGTATGCGCCCGCCCGGTTTCGCCATCCGCCTGTAAAAAAGCGCCGCGTCATACATTACGTCGCCCGCGTTCAGCACCAGCGGCGCCCGGGGTTTTATTTTTGGATTGTTTCCGATCCCTTCCCGCAGCAGATTGCCGATGGCCGTCTCCGACGGGCAAAACAAAAGGCTCGACACATGGTCGGTGAGAATCCTGTTGATTTCCTCGGGCACATCCATGTTAAAGCAGCGCAGCCCGGCCTCGACATGCGCAACCGGTATGTGCAATTTTGCGGCGGCAAGAGCCCCCGCGAGCGTGGAATTCGTATCTCCGTAAAGGAGCGCGACATCGGGCTTCTCATTCAACATGGCCCCTTCGATTTTTCCCAGCATAATGCCCGTCATCTCGCCGTGAGAGCAATCGGAGACGCCCAGATTATAATCCGGATCCGGAATATGCATTTCCTTGAAAAATATGCCGGACATGTTGTCGTCGTAATGCTGGCCCGTGTGGACGATTGTCTCCTCTATTTTGGGGCGGGCCCTCCCGGCGTTATGCGCCGCAATTTCCCTCGATATCACGGCCGCCTTTACAAATTGAGGCCGCGCTCCCACGACTGTCAGGATTTTCATTGATGACCTTCCCGTGGTTAAGATTGTGCGTATATTCGGCTTATATGCTTCCGGTCAGCGGCAATCATGTCTCCGGGGTAATGCGGCTGACGGACCGGCCGCGGGGACAATGCCGGCCATGCCGGTCTTTTCTCAAACCACAATGTCCCGTCATCCCTTTTCCGCCCCCGTGATATTCGTGCCGCTTCAGATCGTATCCGCGCGCATCAAAGTATCGAATAAGCTCCGTCTCCCTGCCGTAGCGGTATTCCATCCCGACACGAAGAATGCTTTTCCATAAATCGGATTTTGCGGAAAAAATGATCCCGTATTCCGAGCCTTCGCAATCCATTTTAAGAAGATCGATAACGGCCAGCCGGTTAGCGCTCAAAATCGCCTCAAGACGGCCGGCGATTGCCCGCTCCATGTTTCCATCCCCTGACTGCGTTGAAATATGGTTCCCCGGACCGCGCCGGGCGGTTATGAATACGCAGTCGTCATGCGCGGTTATTGCGCGCCGGTACGCAAAAACCCTGTCACCCGGATTGTTTATATGTATGTTTCTCCGGAGCACGCCGTAGCTTTCGGAACTCGGCCCGAAGGCATAAACACGACCGGATGAATGACCGGCCGCATATATCGCAAAAGCTCCTATATCAATAATTATTCCTGAAGACGGTATTTCTCCATATTCCTGCTTGATGAAGACAACGAAGATCGTCGCGAGGTCCAGTACGGAGCTTGACGGGCCAATGCGCATGCCGTTGCGCAGAATTATTTCACCATCGGGCCATCCCGCGCCGGTAACGTATCGCCAGAGCAGCCGAAGCGGCTGCTTGAAAATGCCGGAAATTTTTGCGAGATATTTAAAATAAGCGGGTGCCCCGCCGATGGTCTCAAGATGACATGAATAATTCCGGCAGCCTAATTTCATCTGTCACCGCGGTCGTTTCTTTATTGATTTTCTTTATTCAGTCGGGGGCGTCTCAAGCCCGGAGCACGCCCAATTCATCCACGCAATGCGCGTCGCATCCCACGGCGATCATATCCGGATGAATGCCGTTTAAAAGGGAATGGGGAGGCAGATTGTCTTTTACGTTATTTTCTATGAAGACACCTTTATTTACGCCCAGCCTGATTAAATTGCCGATATTTTCCAGGTTACGGTCCAAAAGCCCCAGACGCCTCAGGAACCTGCCCGGATGGACCCAGACGCGTATGTGACTGTCCCATTTATCGTTCGTCAAAAGGGCTTCAAATGATCTCTCATACAAGCGGATGTCGCCGGGGAAGGAATGGCAGGCGATGCAGATTACCTGGATTTTGGACGAGACATCATCCGAAATATCCAGGCCGCCCCCGGGCAAAAGCCTGGCTTCCGCGCCGGCAAGGGGCCTTATCCGCGGGAACCTCCGCCCGGCGGCCCTGATATCTTCGAGGAAAGCGTCGAAATCATATGAGATGTTCAATCTTGCATGCTCGGTGAATATGATCGATTCATACCCGTGAAGCGCGGCCCATTCGAAATAATCCCCGACGGTGCTTGACCCGTCCGTGTATCCGGTATGCACGTGAAAGATATATTTTCGGCGGGACAATATCGCCTTAAACTCTTCCGATGAAACCGCCATCGTCCGTCGCTATCCCTCCCCAGTATCTCCTGAATTGCACATCCTCCTTCAACCTGATCCGGCCTGTATCGACGGGGCGGCCGAGGGCCTCCATCACGGAGTAATAAATCATGTTAAACCCGGCAAAGGAGCTGAAGACCATTGTTCCCTGGACCCTTGGATTGCACTCCAGCAGCTTCGGCACGCCTTCCCCCGACAATTTAAATTGGAACCCGAAGCAATATCGAAGATTGCATGCCTTCGCCAGCGCACCGGAATATTCAATCAGGTCTGCCCTGTAGTCCGCGCTGGTCTCGAAGGTTATCCCGCTCCTTATGCTCCCTCTGAGCCTCGGAATGGCGACCACGCCGGAGGAGTTTCTGAAAACGTCCACCGTGTACTCGGCACCCTCCAGGTATTCGACGACAAGCAGCGGCGGCCATTCGCCGCGCCTGAGCATTTTGAGGATATTTTCCAGGTCGGTCTCGGTCCCGTCGGGCTTCTCCATGAGAAATCTCCGGACATTCCACGGGTCCTTCGCAAGTATCCTCAACCCGCGCATCCCGTTTGACACCGGAGGCTTGACGACAACCCTGTTTTCCGGATATCCCAGGGCGCTTGCCGCCGCGACGAATTCCTTCTCGGACCGCGTCATGATGAACGACGGGTACGGTATCCCGATCTGTTTCGCCTTCGCCAGAAGCGCGGACTTGTCATTCGCTTCCTTTACGGATTCATACCCGGAGGCGGCGACCCGGACCCCGAATTCATCGAAGTGCGCGGCATATCTTGAAATAATCTCCACTTCTCTTGTAGTCTGCGGAATTATGACCTTTACGCCTTCCTTTCGCGCGATGCCGGTCATTCCGGATATGTAGCCTTCATCCTCCGGACGGGGGACGGTGTAAAAGCCGTCCGACAGGTATTTGCCGGCCACGTCGGTCCTGATGTCGGT
>JAJYGJ010000073.1 GCA_021790695.1 Nitrospirota bacterium
TAGGAGGCCAGTTTTGCCGGGTCCACGGTGACCCGGTATTCTTCGATGTCGCCGCCCTGCACCTGGACCCTTGCCACGCCGTCCACGGCGGAGAGGGCCGGACGGAGATGATAATACGCCATGTCGCGGAGCTTCGTCAGGGACAAGGTGTCCGAGGTAAGGCTGTAGGCAAGGACCGGGTCCACGGTGGGGTCCATCCGTTTTACCCTGAAGACCGTGCCCGCGGGCAGCCTTGGCATCGTCTGGCTTATCGCGGATTCGACCTGGAGCATCGCCGCCACCATGTCCCTGCCCCATCCGAAATTTACGATTACCTCGGCGCTTCCCCGGCTTGTTGTCGAACGCACGCTTACGACCCCCGGCACGGCCCTTACCGCCTGCTCCACCGGCCAGGTCACCTCGATGGCCATCTGGCTGGCGGGGCGGTCCCCGGAGTCCAGTTCCGCAACCACCCTCGGAAAGCTCACGTTCGGGAACAGGGCGACGGGGAGTTTAAAGCTGCTTGCGAGCCCGCCCAGCATAAGCACCGCCAGAAGAAAAAGGATCGAGCGCCGGTGGTGCTGGACCCATCCGGTAAAGGTCATCGGGTCTTCTCCACCCTCACCTTCATCCCGTCTTTAAGCTCATAGTTGCCCAGCACCACGGCCATTTCTCCGTCTTTCAACCCGCCGCCCCGGACTTGGGTTTCGCCTCCGCTTTCAAGGCCGGTCTGCACGATGTGTTTTACCGCGCGCCCATTCCGGACGGTATAAAGCACATAACTGCCGCCCTCGGGGAGCACCGCGCTTCCGGGCACCACCATTCCGTATGAGCGGGCGGCCTCTATCTCTCCCCTGATGTATTCTCCAAGCAGGAACCCCCGGGCGGAACCGGGCAGCGACACGAAGACATCCACCAGGCGCGTGGCCGGGTTGATCGCGCGCGATATCTTCCTTATCTTTCCCGTGACCTTTTTAGGGGCCGGTTCGTTTACGGAAGAGAGATAAACAGTCTGGCCGGAGACAAACCGCTCCGCGCCGTTTGGCTCGACCCCCAGCCGGGCTTCAAGACGGTTTTGCGATATGACTTCCACCAGGGGCTTGCCGTCGGCAACGATCGCGCCCTGCTGGACGTCCACATGGCTTACCAGCCCGTCCACTCCCGACCGGATCACCCGGGGACCGCCCACGCCCATTTTTTTCAGGATTTCAAGTTGCAGCGAGGCCCGCCGGAAGGCCTCCCGCGCCTTCAGTATCTGGGTGTTCGTGGCAAGCTTGAGGGCAAAGAGCTGCTTTATATGATCGAGGTTCTGCCTTGATATCTGATAGGCGGTTTCCGCCTGTTTGAGCTCTAAAACGGTATCGGGGCTTGGTTCGACTTCCAGGAGCGGCTCTCCCCTTGAAATCTTCTGGCCGGCGCTGACCATTATGCGCCTGACCCTTATCTCGTAAGGCATACTGGCAACCTGCACCGCGCCCGGCGCGGGGACCACATCCCCGTAAGCCGTGACAAAGACCTGCATGCGCGCGCTTCTTATCGGGGCCACCTCGACACTCGCCACGGGTGCGCCGGCTTCGGGGGCGGGTGCGGCCGCCATTGCCTTTCGCGCCTCTCCTTTATAAGCCAGATAACCGCCGGCGGACAGGCCCGCCGCCGCAACCACGATCAGGACGCCCCAAAAGGGCCATTTCATCTTCCCGGCACCTCCTTATTGACTTGCCGTTCCAATATATTCACCGGCAGTGATTTCCAGGGCGACATACAGGCCGGCCAGGTCCTGCTCCAGCTTGAGGACGTCCAGCCGGGCCGAGGTCAGCTTGTCCACCTCATTATAGTAGCTCAGGGCGTCGATATTGCCTTCGAGATAACCGTCATAGGAGACATGCACGAGTTTTTCCTGGCTTTGCACCGCCTTCAGGGCGGCGAGGGCCCGGGCCCTCGCCGCCCCGATATTCGCCAATATCCCCGCGGCATCCGCCCTGGCCTCGAAGACGCGGCCCAGGTATTCATCATATAACTGCCTGCGGCTTGCCTTTTCAATCGCTATCACGCCCTGGTTGCGGTCGAAAAACGGCAGGCTTATCGATACGGAAAATCCCGTGGTTATGACGTTGGTCGTGTCGCGCGCGTGCGAAAACCCGATACCTATGTCCGGGAACCGGGCGCGCACGGCGGCCCTCAGGCTGGCCTCCCGGCTCAGGTATCCCTGTCTCAGGGCGAGAAGGTCCAGCCGCCTTTTTTCGAGCCCCCGCATGATGTCCTCGAGCGCCGGAAGGGTTTTGGGCGCCGGAAAGGCCGCGTCTTTTTCAAGCAGGATACGGCTTGACGGCGGAAAACCGAGGGTCCGGTCCAGGCCGAGCCTTTCCTGTTCGAGCCTCTGCCTGATATCGAGGACCGTGCCATGCGTCGCCCTCACGGTGGCTTGCACCGCCTCCAGATCAACGACCGTCATGTTGCCCTCGGCAACGGCTTTTTTGATGGCCTCCAGGTTTTTTCGCAGCTCACGCTCTTCCGCCTGCGCGACCCGAAGCTCCTTTCGAAGGATGATGCTCCTGTAGACGGCAAGTTTTGCGTACTCGGCCACCTGCCACTCCTCCCAGGCCACGCCCAGGTCCACCTGGGCGGCCGCCGCGCGGGCCGCGGAAACCCGGGCGCTCCTCGTGAGCAGGGACTTGATGTCCCAGTCCAGGCCAAGCCCGTAGGCGTTGACCGTGCCCTGGTCGCTGCCGCCCGTCGGGAAATCAAGACTGTAACCGAAGACCGGGTTTGGAAGGATGCCGGCCTCCAGAAGCTGGGCCCTTGCAATGCCCCGCCTGTCCCTTTCCGCCCGCAGGACCGGATTGGCTATGACGGCTATGACGGCCGCGTCCTCGGCGGATATGCCTTCCTTGAAATCGATATGCCGCGGTTTGAGGATGGGGTGCTTTATCTCCCCGGCCTTTATGCGTATGGATTCAAGATTGGGAGGGGCAAGGGCCTGGGCGACCTGCCGCTCGCCAAGGGGTTTCGGACGATAAACGGCGCAGGCCTGAAGCGCCAGAAATGGAATCAGCAGGACAAAGAGATGTTTCTTTTTAAAGTTGGTCCGTATCCTTATCACTTCACCGTCAGTTTTTTGTCCTTTGCCGGGTCTGTTTTCGCCGGGACTCGCCATTTTTTCCGGCCAGGGCGGGAAACGGCATTTGGCATAGCTTATGATACGCCCGGCGCGTGGGCCAAATCAATATCCGGACGGCCGGAAACCGGAATGTGAAGAATTTTTCATTTTTGAAGATACCGGAACCTGTCTCAAATCGCTTCCGGCTGTCCCGCCCTGGCGGGACTGAAATCGCCGTGATGACAAAATTGTAGCAATATGCCAAAAATTGTAGGATTTTTTTTAATATATCAGGGCCGGTTTGAGGGAGGATTTTTCGTCGGGAAGGGGCCGCGGGTAAAAATCAGCTATAAAAATAAAATACATGCGGGAGGAGGTAGGGCCGGATGAAGATGATAACGGCTATTGTAAAGCACACCAGGTTCGATGTGGTCCGCAGGGCGCTGATGGAGGTGGGCGTGCAAGGGATGACCACGAACGATGTGCGGGGGTTCGGAAGGCAGAAGGGTTTCAGGGAGGTATACCGGGGGACCGAGTACGAGGTCAGGTTCCTTCCCAAGGTGAAGATCGAGATAGCCGTACCTGATGAAAAACTGGATGCCGTGATCAAGGCGATCGAGGAGTCGGCCAGGACAGGCGAGGTTGGCGACGGAAAGATATTCGTGACCGAGTTGCAGCAGTGCATAAGGATAAGGACCGCGGAAAGGGGAGAGGAGGCTATATAAGATGATAGACAAGGCCGATACCGCATGGATGCTTGTATCCACGGCGCTTGTGATGCTGATGACCCCGGGGCTCGCTTTTTTCTACGGTGGCATGGTGAGGAGGAAAAACGTCCTGGGCACGCTGATGCACAGCTTTGCGGCCCTTGCCATTGTGAGCATACAGTGGATGCTGTTCGGGTACTCCCTGGCGTTTGGCCCGGATGTAAAAGGCGTCATTGGGAACCTGGATTGGACGCTTCTCAGGCACGTGGGGCTCATGCCGAACCCGGCATACGCGCCCACCGTGCCCCATCTTGCCTTCATGATATATCAGGCGATGTTTGCCGTCATAACGCCGGCGCTCATAAGCGGGGCCTTTGCCGAGAGGATGAAATTTTCCGCGTACGTGCTGTTCGTGGTCCTGTGGTCCACCGTGGTTTATGACCCCGTGGCCCACTGGATATGGGGGGCCGGGGGGTGGCTGAAACACCTTGGCGTGCTTGATTTTGCCGGCGGCCTCGTTGTGCATGCGACAAGCGGGTTTTCCGCGCTCGCCGCGGCCCTCATTGTCGGCAGGAGGAGGGACATGTCGAAGGAGCCCATGCTGCCGCACAACCTGCCGATGACCGCCGTCGGGGCGGGCCTCCTGTGGTTTGGCTGGTTCGGCTTTAACGCGGGGAGCGCCCTTTCCGCCGGGCAGCTAAGCACCCTCGCCTTTGTGACCACGCATGCGGCCGCAGTCGCAGCCACTGCCGCCTGGATCGTCATTGAGTGGCTGCACAGGGGGAAACCCACGGTATTCGGCGCCTTGACCGGCTCCATAGCGGGGCTTGCAACCATAACGCCCGCGGCGGGGTTTGTCTCCCCGGACTCCGCTCTTTTAATAGGTGTTCTGGCCGGCGCCGTTTGCTATGTGGCGCTGAACCTGAAACCCATACTGGGTTATGACGACTCCCTGGACGCCTTCGGCGTACATGGCGTGGGCGGGGCCACCGGCACCCTGTGCGTGGGCCTTTTTGCCGCCCTGGCCGTAAACCCGGCGGGTGCAAACGGCCTGTTCCTGGGGAATGCGCACCAGTTCTTTGTACAGTTGGGCGCGCTGGCGCTTGTAGCGGCGTATTCCTTTGCGGTAAGCATTGCCATCCTCAAGCTCGTGGATGCCGTTGTGGGGCTGCGCGTGAGCGCCGACCATGAAGACAACGGGCTCGATATAAGCCTGCACGGCGAGGAAGGCTACTACTTATAGTTGGCCGGAGCGAAGCGGGCGGGGCACGCTTGGGGCCCGCCCGCCTGCGCGGGAATCCCTTTTAAAACGTCAAATTGGATGCCCGATTAAGGTCCTCGGGCATGACGTCCCAAGGAATTCGCAAAAATTTTTCGGGTAATTATGAAACAGATTAATGACTCACTACGCCAGTTCAAACCAACCGGTGGCCTTAAGATTATTTAAAGAAACCAAGCCGCTCCATCTCCGCCATTGCCCATTCGTCCACCCGGAGGGGATCGCCGGCGAGGCCGGAGAGCGTTTCGCCGTATTCATGCAAGAAGAGATAGGCAAGCTTTTTTTTAGGCGTACCCAGCATGTCGGCCCAGTCATAGGGAACGGAGCTCACCATCTGGCCATGCATCCTGAGCGCGTTTAGCCTCTGCTTAAGCACATCTTCCGGCAGGAACTCCTTTATGGCAAGCGCGCAGCCCTGCTCCCGGGGGATAAGCTTCATGGGTTTCTGCTTGTCATTTTCCGATATGCCATGGTCCTCGCTCCATTGGCTTACATCCTGAACGAATTCAATATTTTCTTCCGGCTGGCGGTACTCGTTCATGAGAAAACGGAAGAGCTCGTAGTACTGTCTTGTTTCCATGAGGGCATAATACCTCCAAATGCCGTCTTTGGCAAATTTTTTTTAGTTCCCCTTTGCGTTGCCCGTTTTTAAGAAAATATGGGATGCGGAGCCTGTCTACTGTTTTACTATTGGGCAAGGAGAAAGGCGCATTTCAGGTATTCCGACTCCGGCATGGAGAGAAGCACCGGATGGTCGCGCCCCTGAAAGCGCTGCTCGACGAGCAGGAAATCCCTGCCTCCCGCGCTTTTTGCCGCCGCCCGCAGCATATCGAGGAACTCCGGCCTGGCCAGATGGTAGGAGCAGGACGAGGTGGCAAGGAGCCCGCCCGGTTTCAAAAGCCTCATGCACCGGCTGTTTAAAAGCGTATATGCCCTGACCGCCTCCTTTATTTTTTTCGCGCTTTTAACGAAGGCCGGCGGGTCCATTACTATGAAATCATAACGCGCGTTCCCCTGCCGGATTTCCCCTTCGAGGAAATCAAACACGTCGGCCCGCACGAATTCCATCTTGTCTTCGAGGCCGTTCAGGCCGGCGTTTTTCCGGGCCCTGGCAAGCGCGCCTTCGGATTCATCGACCAGGACCACCTTCCGGGCGCCGGCATGGGCAAGATGCAGCCCCCAGCCCCCGGCGTAACCAAACAGGTCCAGCCCGACGCCGTCCGGCTCTCCGGAGAGCATCCCTTTAAACGAAAGCCTGTTTTCGCGCTGGTCAAGGAAAAAACCGGTCTTCTGCCCGCCCAGGGGGTCGATCTCGAATAAAACGCCGTCTTCCCCGATGACAGGCAGCGGGTCGAGCGCCCCCCTTGCAACCTCCTTGTAAGCCGGCAGCCCTTCCAGCGCCCGCGACCGGCTGTCGTTTTTAAGGACTATCGCCCTCGGCCGGACGAGGGCGTCAATCGCATCGAGGACGAGGTCTTTCATCGCCTCCATGCCGGCCGTAAGCAACTGAAGGACAACGACGTCCCCGTATCTGTCCGCTATGAGGCCGGGCAGGCCATCGGCCTCGCTGTAGACAAGCCTCACGGCCTGTTCATTTTTCAAAAACCTCTCCCTGAAGCGCATCGCCGCCTCGATGCGTTTCCGGAAAAAGGCGAGGTCAATCGGCTCGCGGATCCTGGTGAGCACACGCACGGAGATGAGGCTGTCGGGGTTTATGTAGCCGATCCCCAGGAAGTTTTCCCCATGGTCATGGAGTTCCACAAGCTGGCCGGGGGCAAACCCGCGCGGACTTTTGGCAAGCTCGTTTGAGAAGACCCACCGGTGCCCGCCCAGAAGCCTGGCCGTCTTCCGCAGTTTTACCCGTTCCATCACGCCGTCAGCCTCCTGTATATCTCCGGTATCCTGTCCGGGAGTTTTTTCACCTCATCGATGACGATATAGTGCGAGGCGCCGTACATGTGGGGCATATAAGAGCGCGCCTGCCTGTCAATTGTTATGCAAAATGGATGGAACCCCCGCTGCCTGGCCTCTATCAGGGCCTTCCTCGTGTCCTCGATGCCGTAATCCCCCTTGTATGCGTCGTAGTCTTCGGGCTTTCCGTCGCTGAGCACGACAAGGAGGCGGGTCCTTGCCTCGACGCGGCCCAGTATCGAGACCGAGTGCCTTATGGCCGGCCCCATGCGGGTGTAGTCCTTGGGCTCTATGCCCGAGATCCTTTTTTTGACCTCCGGGCCGTAGTCCTCCCCGAAACTCTTGATCCTGTAGAAATCGCACCTTCCCCTTGTCATCCCGGAGAACCCGTAGATGGCGTAACGGTCGCCCAGGGCGGCAAGGGCCTCGCACATGAGCACGACGGACTCCTTCACGGCCCGGTTCACCCATCCCTTGGTCGAGCCGCTCATGTCCAGCAGGAAGAGGGCGGCGATATCGCGCTCATTGCGCTCGTACCTGGTGAAGAGGTCCTTGTCCGAGGGCCCTATGCCGGCCTTCATGTCGGCAATCGCCTCCACCATGGCGTCCAGGTCGATGTCGTCGCCGTCTTTTTGCCGCCGGAGCAGTTTGGGCTCCCTTCTTAAAAGCTCGAACCGGTTTCTGAGGGCGGTGACATACCCGCCATAGCTTTTTAGAGTCTGCTCCACGAAGGGTTCATGCCCCCGGCCCGACTCCTGTTCATAAAGCGTGCACCAGCCCCTCCGGTAGCCGGCGCGGCGGTAGTCCCATTCGTCGTATTTCACAGATTTTTGCTTTTGCTTTTGCCCGGCCGGGGCCTGGGTTTCGTCTCCGGGGGTCTCGAAATCACCCAGCCTGTAAACACCCCTGCCGCCGGCCGCGGCCCCGTCAACGAGGACCCCGCCGGGCAACAGGTTTTCCCCTTCACTTGCAAGTTCCTTCAGAAGTTCACCGTCCAGTTCGATGAGCCTGCCCCTTATGAAGAGATATGTCCTGCCCGGCTCCGCCGGCCTGAACGGGAGGTTTCTACGCCGTCCGGGGGCATCCGGCTCGAAATCGGGCAGCTCAATGAGGCTGGAGATCGCCTCTTCAAGCCTTTTTTTGAGGGCCAGCGATCTTTTCCTGGCCTCGCTCCGGACTTCTCCGGGCTTTATGACGCCTATGACGGGCGTCT
>JAJYGJ010000052.1 GCA_021790695.1 Nitrospirota bacterium
TCTTCTTTTTCTTTTCCATGCTTAATTCTAGCATGAGCGGTCAAGCATAGGAAAGGTAAGGTAATCCCAAACTGACTCACCCCTTTGGTTTTTACCTTATTGACTTTTTCCCCGGATTATAATAGCGTCTTTATGTAAGTCTCGCCTTAAAAAAATCATCATAGAAACTCCACCGGAGGGTGATCGTGGCATCGGGCGGCATTGCTCACGAAAGGCGAAGACACAAGCGCGACCTCACCACCGTTCCCATGAGCTACAGCCTGCCTGCCTCCAAAGGAACGAAGGCGCAAAAAAGCGAGGCCGCAAACGGCATAACGTTGAACATAAGCGGCAGGGGGATCTGTTTTTATACCCAGATCTGCCTCGAAAAGGGCATGCCGGTCAACATTACAAGCAGGGCCCTCTGGGAGCAGCCGAGACATGGCACGGTGCAATGGTGCAGGAAGATCACGGAGGAACTCTACAGGGTCGGGGTGTCGTTTGCCGATTGAGCGCCTTCCGGCTTGAAAGGGGCTTTTTGCGGACCTATCTCAAAATTGATCCCGGAAGCTTCACCAGTCCGTCCTGTAATTTGGCGCTTCCCTTGTGATGATGACGTCATGGACATGGCTTTCTATCAGGCCCGCAGCCGTTATGCGGATGAATTTTGCCGTCTGCCTCAGGGTTGAAAGGTCTTGTGCCCCGCAGTAGCCCATCCCCGACCTGAGGCCGCCGATCAATTGATGGACGCTCTGCGCGAGGGGCCCCTTGTACGGCACCCTGCCTTCGACTCCCTCCGGGACAAGTTTTTTGCTTTCGACCCCGGCCTGACCGTATCTGTCCTTGGTCCCCTGCTGCATCGCTCCAAGCGAGCCCATGCCCCGGTAGACCTTGTAACTTCTGCCCTGGTAAAGGACTATCTCGCCCGGGGCCTCGTCCGTGCCGGCAAAAAAACCGCCTATCATGACCGAACTGGCGCCGGCGGCGAGGGCCTTCACCATGTCGCCCGAGTATTTTACGCCCCCGTCGGCTATGAGCGGCACATCCGCCTTCAGGGCCGCCTTGCAGCAGTTACTTATGGCGGTTATCTGGGGCACCCCCGCCCCCGCGATTATCCTCGTGGTGCAGATGGAACCCGGCCCTATGCCGACCTTTACGGCGTCGGCGCCGGCTTTTATCAGGTCCTCAGCGCCTTCTTCAGTCGCCACATTGCCCGCTATTATATCGATGCCGCACGTCTTCTTGAGCGTTTTGAGCATCGCGATCACATTTTTCGAATGGCCGTGGGCGGTGTCTATCACAAAGACGTCAACCCCCGCGCGCACAAGCAGCCCCGCCCTCTCTATCTGTCCCTCGGAAACACCCAGGGCAGCCCCGACCCGGAGCCTGCCGACTTCATCCTTGCAGGCAAAGGGGTATTTTTTCCGCTTCTTTATGTCCTTGATCGTAATAAGCCCTTTTAACATGTAATCGGCGTCGACGATGGGCAGCTTCTCTATCTTGTATTTATGCAGTATCGCCTTGGCCTCGTCCAGGTCCGTCCCCTCGCGGGCCGTGATCAGCCCCTCCTTTGTCATCACCTCGTATACCTTTCGTTCAAGGGCGGTCTCGAACCGCAGGTCCCTGTTCGTGAGGATGCCTATGAGCCTGCCGTGCTCGGTGACGGGGACGCCGGAAATCCTGAATTTCGACATGAGATCAAGGGCCTCGGAGATCGGGGCGTCCGGGGAGATCGTGATCGGGTCCAGGATCATCCCGCTTTCGGACTTCTTCACCTTCTCCACTTCCGTCGCCTGCCTTTCGGCGGACATGGCCCTGTGAATAATGCCGATGCCGCCCTCCCTGGCTATGGCGATCGCCATCGCGCTCTCGGTCACCGTATCCATGGCGGCGGTCAGAAGGGGAATGTTGATGCGTATGTTCCGGGACAGGCTTGTGCTGATGTCAACGTCAGCGGCAAGCACATCCGATCTGCCGGGTTGAAGCAGGACATCGTCGAAGGTAAGGCCTATGGGGATATCTTCGATGTTCATACGGATCTGGACTCGGTTATACTAGCATTTGCCGCCCCCCATTGGCAAGTTAAACATAGGCAAGTCATACCACGTCTTCCCTCTCCAGTTCCCTTAACGTCGGCAGTCCGGCCAGGTCCTTCAGGCCGAAATGCATGAGAAATTCCTGAGTCGTGCCGTACAGGAGCGGTTTGCCAGGCGCCTCTTTCCTTCCCACTATCCTTATGAGCCGCCTGTCAAGCAGGGTCTTCATCACGCCGTCCGAGTTCACCCCTCTTACCGCCTCAAGCTCGGCCTTCGTTATCGGCTGCTTGTAGGCGATTATCGCAAGACTCTCAAGAGACGCCGGGGAAATTTTAGCCTTTGCCGCCCCGGATGCATTCAGCTTCCCGGCCCATCCGGAGTAATCGGGGTTCGTATGCATGGCGTAGCCGCCCGCCAGCCGGGAGATAAGCATCCCGCCCTGCCTTTGCCTGTATTCCTCCACAAGCTCGTCCATGAGGTCCTCGATCTCGGTCTCCGGCAGGCCGGTTATCTCCAACAGGACCTTGATGCCAAGCGGCCCGGAACCGGCAAAAAGAAGGGCCTCCATCATCGCCTTCCGGCTCCCGATCTCCATGAGGGAAATATACCCCATCTTCTCCCCCATTGACAAGGGGTGCCTCCATCCTATAGTCTACTATAGCGTCCTGCGAATCTGAAAAAAGCCGTTAAAATTAAAAAGTTATTGAAAGAAGTTAAAGCGCTTTCCAAAGTCATGTCCGGGCAGTCTCAGTGGATGAACGGCCATTCTGTCCGGGTGATGGAGTACGCGGTTGAGGCCGGCCGCGAGCTGGGGCTCTCCGGGGAAAGCCTGGAGACTCTGAGGCTTGCCGGCCTGCTGCACGACATAGGGAAGCTTTACACCAGCCCTTTGGTGCTTGAAAAGCGCGGCGGGCTGACGAGCAAGGAATTCGAGATTGTTAAGCTGCACCCCGCGCGAGGGGCCGACCTGCTTTTACAGGCGGAGGCGCTTCCCCGCGTGGCCGGGATAATAAGGCATCACCATGAGCGCTTTGACGGCACGGGCTATCCCGACGGGCTGGCCGGCGACGCAATCCCGTTTCTCTCCAGGATACTTTACGTGGCCGACGCCTTCGATTCGATGACGGCCGACAGGCCGTACAGAAAGGCACCGGGAAAAGATTACGCCATCTCGGAACTGAGGCGCTGCTCCGGCACGCAGTTTGACCCGATGGTGGTCGAGGCATTCCTGAAGATATTGAGAGAGTCATTTCAACCTCATTTGACAGCCCGCCCCTTTTGGCCTAAAGTTTCATAACATAAACATCCGTGGAGGTCTTGTCCCGATGGCAAAGTTGATGGAAAAATGGAGATGTGAGCTCTGCGGCTATATTTACGATCCTGAGGACGGCGACCCTGATAACGGAATAAAACCTGGCACGGCCTTCGAGGACCTGCCCGACGAATGGGTCTGCCCCCTTTGCGGGGCCGGCAAGGACGAGTTTATCAAATTGTGAAGAGGTCCCTGGCGATGAACGGGATGAACATTGCGGAACTTGCGATAAAGACGGAGACGGACGCCATTGATTTTTACGGGAAGGCCGCCCAAAAGACGGACAATCCGGTCGGTAAAAAGATGTTCCTGTCGATAATCGAGGATGAAAAAAGACATCTGGAGACGCTGAAACACATCTTTTCCGGAATGGGTATCGAGCCCCCCGGGGCAAGCCCGATGAAGAGGATCAAAACGGTCTTCGAGGAAAACCGGCACCAGATGCTCAGCCGCGTCGCGGCCACAACGGACGAGATCCAGGCCGTCGAGATGGCGATGGGGATGGAAAAGGAGAGCGTGGATTTTTACGAAAAGGCCGCCCGGCAGGCCGAAAACGCGCGCGAAAAAGCCATCTTCGACCGGCTGGTGAAGGAGGAGGAAGAGCACTACGCAATATTTTCAAATACCCGCCAGTTCCTCGTGGATTCCGGCAACTGGTTCATGTGGGAGGAGCACAGCATAGTGGACGGCGGCACGCCCTGGGCGTAAGAAAAGGGCCGCTGGGGCTATCTTAACGGTTCTACCAGCAAAAAACCTTATCGGCTTCTTCCAGGGCCAGGAGAAGCTCATGAGGGTCGAACCCCCTGAAAAGCTCGAACACGCGGACCTCGTTTCCCCTCGCCTGGGCCTCGATGACCCTCTCGGCAAACGGCCCCGGCTCCCTCTTCAGCACATGGACTATCTTCATAATCAGTAGGCGATCACTATATCGTAATCCAGAAGCGCCCGCGGCATGTCCCGCTCGCTCACGAGCGTGAAATCACCTGTTTCGAAAAGCGAATAGAGCCCCGCCCCCATCGTCCGGAGCATGTCGATGCTCATCCGGTTCTGTTCGGAGCCGGCCGGGGCCGCCCCCGTCAGGTAGACATCCAGCGCATCGTCGCACAAGGTAAGCCCCAGGGCCATCCTCAGGGCCTCATCCGTCCTTTCTCTCACCAGGACCGCTATCTTCTTTTTCGCCGCCGAATTCATCCGTTCCTGAATTTCCCCATGGGCTTCATAAGCCAAGTCTTCACAAGAATAGAGCCATCAAAAGACCAGCAGGCGGTCGCACCAGCGCACCATGCTTATATTATCGTACTGGCTTGCCGCCTGAATGGCATCAGGCAGCTTCAGGTTCCGCTGTCTCCGGTTCAAATCGCACATGCCGGCCCTGGGTCCTCCGCCAGCGATCTTAATGAATTCCGGGTCTTCCGCCATGTAACAGCCGTCATCCATGAGAAACACCCTCACTTCATCGCCCCTCTCCACGGCCGCTTTCAGTATCGGGACAACCATCGGGCCATAAGCGCTGTCCGTTATCAATACACCCAGTTTCACTATCCTCAATTATATCAAAAACCTTTCTGAAACAAAAAACTTTACAAATATTTTTTTAATCTTTTGGCCCTTTTTTTTTAAAATTTTTCATTTTACGCCGTTTCAAACGCCAAAAAATGACCTCCAGGTGAAAAAATCAGGTTTAAAAATTGACATTTTTGATTTTTTATGAAAATATATCATCAAAATAAAGACCCGGAGGATTTGATGGCAACGTTCCAGAAGAAACCCTTATCGGCATGGAGGGCGGCTATAGAATCCGCTTTTCTGGCCAACTCGGTGAAAAAAGCGACAATGGCTGACTTATACCGGCTCGCCCTCAGGCAGCCGGAGGTGATCGTAACCACGGAGCCGATGTACAAGCCCGAACAGTTCGGCCTCGCGGCGGACGCAAAGGTGCTCATCTCAAACGACGGCGGGGTCGTGGGCCGGACCGCGAAGGCCAGAAAGCTCGTCCGGCAGCTCTCCAAAGAGGAACGGGAAGCGTTGCACGGCATCCTCCTCGAGGCGCTGTTTCAGCTCAACCGGCGCCCTGCCCTGTGGCTGGAGGGCATAGTGGGCCTGCACCCCAGTTTCATGATAAAGGCCCATATGCTCGCCCCCGAGACCGATGCCAAGAACATGCTTGACTGGGGCCTGAACTTCACGCCTTTCATGGAGCCATGGACGGCCGCGTTCAGAAAATCCAAGGTGCTCAATGAGCCGGACATACTGGTGGCTGCGGATCCCGAATGGAGGCACCCGGAATATCCCAGCGGCCTGGTGATCATCGACGAGAGCGAAAACTGCATCGCCATCCTGGGGATGAGATATTTCGGCGAAAGAAAAAAGGGCACCCTTACCCTGGCCTGGACCGTTGGGGTGCGCCATAACATGGTGGCCTGCCATGGCGGCATAAAGACCATAGGCGACAACCCGCCGGTCGCGGTCTTCGGGCTTTCGGGCTCGGGCAAATCGTCCATAACAAACAGCCTGGACCACGGGGGCACGCTGAAGCCGGACGAGCATGTGATCGTCGTCCACGACGACGCCTTTCTCATAGACTTCGAAAACAACCTGACCACGGCCCTCGAACCCTCCCTCTTCGACAAGACGGACGCCGTGAGGTTCAACGATCCCATCATCCGCTATTTCTATTCGGCGCAGAACGTGGCGGTGCTGGAAACGCCGGAGGGCGAAAGAAAGATCATTGCCGAGGACATAAGAAACGACAACGGCAGGTGCCTGAAATCCCGCGACATGTTCCACCACTCCGATTACTGCGCCGCGCCGGGCAAGGTCATATGGCTGCAGAAAGACACAAGCCTGCCGCCGATCTGCCGGGTGAACTCGGCCGGGCTGGCGGTCTCGATGGGGGCCTCGCTGTCCACGATGCGGGCAAAAGGCGTCGAAAACGTGGACACGAAGGAGCTGAACAGACTTGTGATAGAGCCCTTCGCGAACCCCTTCCGGGTGCATCCCCTGATACTCGACTGCCAGCAGTTCATGAAACTCTTCAAGGCGGGCTGCGAGTGCTATATCATGAACACCCACGCCTTCGGGCCCCCGGGCGACCTGGTGGACATTCCGAAGGAGCTTTCCCTGAAAATAATGACCGAGCTTGTGCGAGGCAACATAGAGTGGCGCGAATGGAAGCGCTTCCACGGCCTGTCCATCCCCAAAAACGGCAATGACATCCTCGGCCCGGATTTCGACAAGAAATACAAGCCGCTCCGGGACCAGGCCTACCTGTCCTTCCTGCGGGACCGGATGCAGGACAGGATCACCTATCTTTCCAACAAGAGGGACCTCGAACAGGACATGGACAGTTCATTCATAGACCCCCTGGTCTCGGCAAGGACCGTCATAGACAAGCTCTTGAACCCGGTCTAGAACCCGGCTCGCAAAAGCCAGGCCGGGTTTTTTGGGTAATGGCGGGAAATGAAAGGGGCGGCAAATACACGCCCACCATGTCGGCAGCCCATACCTGCCTGTTCTATGAAGAGGGGAAAGGCCGACGGACGAGAGACGGCGCGTCTGAAAAACAGGGGTGATCGATCTTCAAACCGGCTAAATGGACCTTTTGAGTTACGCCCGGAACGGCCACCCCGAATGGATAGGGCAGGCAGGTATGGGCTGCAGGGACAAGCGGATGCGCTCCAAAAAATGTTAAGCTAATGGACTGAAATTCAGGGTTCACTGTTACATTTGTCATGAACCTGTCTCAAAATTGATTCTGAAGCGAAAGAGAGAGGAAATCGTGGCAGACAAGGAAGAAAGGGGAAAGCGCCCGGAGGCGCAGCAGCGCTGCGTTGAGGACGATTTTCCCTTGATGACGCAGTATGCCGCGATTTTATGCCCTGCGGGCATAGAATGTATGGAATATGTGATTCATCAGGATTCGCTCGCTGGCCGCTCGCTGCCCATTTCAGCCTCTTGCAGCCGGAAGCGATTTTGAGATAGGTTCATAAAACAATGGAAAACGTACTCCGGTTAACGGCCATATCGATCGTCCCGATACTGATCGCCGTCACCTTCCACGAGGTGGCGCACGGGTTTGCCGCCTATCTGCAGGGCGACAGGACTGCGAAGTCCATGGGCAGGCTCACCCTTAACCCGATTGCGCACATAGACCCCATCGGCACCGTGATCATGCCCCTGGCGCTCCTGGTCCTCACGCGGGGCAAGTTCGTCTTCGGCTATGCGAAACCTGTCCCCATAAACCCGTATAATTTCAAAAACCCGAGGAAAGGGATGGCCTTAAGCGCGCTTGCCGGACCGGCAATGAACCTGATAATCGCCATCGTTTGCGGGGTGCTTTTCACCTGGGTGCTCATGCCCCTGTCCGGATCGGCCAGCCCCGCCCTGACCGCCCGGGTCCTTTCGCCGATCACGGGAATGCTCGCGTGGGGCGTATTTATAAACCTCCTGCTGGCCGCCTTCAACCTGATACCCATCCCGCCGCTGGACGGCGGAAGGGTGCTGGCCGGGATCCTGCCCGCCAGACAGGCCTATTCGCTTGAAAAACTGGAGCGCTGGGGCTTCCTGATAGTCATCGTCCTCATCATGACAGGCATCGCATACTATTTCATAAATCCCCTGATGGGGTTCCTGGTGGCGGTCGTGGACATATTTACAAAAGGGCAGGTGGGATACATCCTGGCAAGAGGAGGGTTCGGGTTATGAAACGCATCCTGAGCGGCATGCAGGCAAGCGGCAGGCTCCATCTGGGCAACCTCGTGGGGGCGCTCCAGAACTGGGTGCGGCTCCAGGACGCCTACGAGTGCTACTATTTCGTCGCCGACTGGCACGCCCTTACCTCCGGGTACGAAAAC
>JAJYGJ010000125.1 GCA_021790695.1 Nitrospirota bacterium
AACCGGACAATTTCCGGGAGGTGGCGGCGGCCGGCGCGGACATCATGGTGATGGGTTCCGCGTTTTACGGTTCGGGCGATTACGGGGCCCTTGTAAGGGCCTTACAGGACCGTTCCGATAGAAAGGCACTGAGGGCCCGGTCCAATAAAATTCCCAATAAAAATTCACGCCTCAGGGCGCACCGAAGATGATCCCCGGATGAAACGCTCCAAATGAAAAAATCCGCATCCGGCCCCGCTTTAAACGGGAAAATTAATAAAAAGGGAAGCGGGCTTAAATCCAGGATAGAAAAAGCGGACGCGCTCCGGGACAAGGCGCGCTACAAGGAGTCTATCGCTTTGCTTGCCCGCGCCATAAGGTCATGCGGGCCGGGCGCCGATGCCGGGGAAGTCTACAAGGCCCATCTGCTTTCCGGGCACAACTGGAGGATGCTCGGCAATTTCGAAAAGGCCGTCTTTCATTATGAAAAGGCGATAAGCCAGGCCCTTTCGCCCGCGCCGGGGGACGGCGAAAAGACCCCTTTATCCGGCGCCCCTTTGCTCGATGCCAAAGTGAGCCTGTCGCTTGCCTACCGCGCGATGGGCGACTGGAAAAAGGCCCTGTCGCTTTTACGCGAGGCCGAAAAGGCATACAAGAAGCTGAAAGACGAGGAAGCGCTGGCCTTCGTGCTCTGGTCAAAGGGCGGCACGTTCAGGATAAAAGGCGACATAGGACGCGCCATCGATGCCTTCCGGGAGGCCCGGAAGATTTTCAGGGCGCGCGGAGACTTGCAGGCGGCCGGCTACTGCTTGAACGGGCTTGGCGGGGCAAGCAGGATCAAGGGGGCCTACAAGACCTCCCTGGCCTTTTACTCGGAGGCAAACGACCAGTTTAAAAGGCTTAAAGACCCCTTCGGGCTTGCCTATTCCTTCTGCGGCACCGGCAACGCGCTAAGGATGGCGGGCAGGCATGAAGAGGCCCTGGTGCAATTCAGAAAGGCGTTAAAGGTCTACAAACGGATAGGAGACATAGTAAGCTCCTCGTACACCCTATGGAGCGTGAGCAAATCCCTGATGATGACCGGCAGGACCGGGCCCGCGCTTGAGACCCTCAGACAGGCGGAAAGGCTCTTTGTGAAAACGGGCGACCCCAGGGGCAGGATATACTGTCTTTTGTCGGAAGCGGAGCTTCGATTGATGGCGGGCGGCGGGCAAAAAGCAAAAGCGGCCGGGCTCGCGGCCGGCGCGCTTGAACTATCGAGGAGGCACGGCTTCGCCATAGAATCCTGCCACGCGGGGTCGCTGCTGGCCCTCATCAAAGGGGACGCCGGACGGAAGGACACAAGCTGCTACAAAAAACTGGGGCTTAAAAAGCCCGATTTCAAAAAGGTCCCGGTCAACCTGCCCTGAAAAAGGAAAAGGCCGGCCGCAACCTCAACCTCCCGCTGAACGTGCCCAATATCCTGACCCTCACAAGGATAATCCTCATCCCGTGTTTCGCGACGGCCGTTTCATACCGCAAGTTCGACTGGGCCTTTTTCATCTTCCTTGCCGCGGCGGTCTCGGACAAGCTGGACGGAACGATAGCCAGGCTCTCAGGCAAACAAAGCGACCTGGGCTCGGTCCTGGACCCGCTGGCCGACAAGTTCATGCTCATCACCTCCTTCACGGTCTTCCTGGTCCTCCGGCTGGTCCCCGTCTGGCTTGCAATTGCCGTCCTGAGCAGGGATATAATAATAATATTGGGATGGGGGCTGTTGAGCCTTGCAGGCGGCTCCGTCCGCATCGAACCCTCAAGGACGGGCAAACTCGCCATAGCCTCCCAGTTCACCCTTTTGACGGCCGTGCTCTTCAGGATAAACTACGGCTTCATCACGGCGGACGTCATCGCTGCGCTTGTCTGGACCACGGCGGGGCTCACGGCGGCATCGGGGCTCCAATATATGCAAAGAGGTCTCAGGATTGCATCCGAAAAGAAAATACGGGGTTGAAATAGAGAGCGTCGCGCCGGAAAGCCCCGCCGCCAGGGCGGGCATCAGGGCGGGCGACACGCTCCTGAAGGTCGGCGGAAACCCGGTCTCGGACATGATCGACTACCTCTTCCACAAGGAGGGGCGCGAACTGGCGCTGGAACTGGAAAGGGCGGGCCGGGTGACCCTCGACCTCGCCGGGGGGCCGGAGGACCCGGGGATAACGCTCAAACATTTCCCCGTGAAAAGGTGCGGCAACCACTGCGGCTTCTGCTTCGTCTCCCAGCTTCCAAAGGGCATGAGAAAGACCCTTTACGTGAAAGACGAGGACTACCGGATGTCTTTCATATACGGAAACTACATAACCATGGCGAACCTCACCGCGGCGGACAAAAGGCGCATAGCCCGGCAGAGGCTGTCTCCGCTTTACATCTCCATCCACAGCACCGATAACGGGATAAGAAGACGGCTCCTTGGAAACCCCAAGGCCCCCGACGTGATGAAGGACCTCGAATTCTTCAGGCAACAGAGGCTCAGAATCCACACCCAGATAGTCCTTTGCCCCGGCATAAACGACGGGGAAAACCTCGTGGGGACGATCCGGGACCTCTACCGCTTCCACCCTTATGTCATGTCCGTGGCCGTCGTGCCGGCCGGCCTGGTGCCGCCCGTGAAGGCGGGCCTGCGGATGGTGGAGAAGGAAGACGCGATAGATGCCGTCTCCATCATAGAGCGCTTCCAGAGGCGGTTCCGGAAGAGGCACGGCGAAAACTTTGCCTACGGGGCGGACGAGCTTTACATCAAGGCCGGGCTTGCCCTGCCCGACGTCTCCGAATACGGAGAGCTTCCGCAACTGGAAAACGGGGTGGGCATGGTCCCCCTCTTCCTGCACGAGGCGAAAAAACTCAAACCCGCCACTCCCTCGGGTCTGAAACTCAGATACCTGGCCTTCACCGGCGTATCGTTCTATCCCTATCTGAAGACGTTCACCGACAGGCTGAACAAAAAAGGCCACGACATAAGGCTCGTTGGGGTCCCAAACGGCTTTTTCGGCCCCACTGTCACCGTTACGGGGCTTCTCACAGGAAGGGACGTCCTCCGGGGCCTGGGGGAAGAGGCTGCCTCGCGTGATATACTACTGGTGCCGGACACGGCGGTGAAGGAGGGTGAAGACATGTTTCTGGATGACTTGAGCATTGCCGATATCGGGGAAGCCCTGGGCATAAGGACCAGCCTCATTGAGGCCACGCCGCGCGGGCTCGTAAGGGCGCTCGGAGGGGACCTGTGAAGATAACAGCAAGGACAAAACTGCTGGCCCTCTTCGGCCATCCGGCCGGACACAGCCTTTCACCCGATATGCATAACGCGGCCTTCGAGCAGATGGGGCTCGATTACTGCTATCTCGCGCTGGAGGTAAAACCGGGGGACCTGCCGGACGCGGTGCGGGCGGTCCGGGCCTTCGGGATGAGGGGCGTCAACATCACCGTCCCTCACAAGGAAAAGGTCATCCCTCTGCTGGACGAAATCGATGAGGAGGCCGCCTTCATAGGCGCCGTAAACACCATCGTGAATACGGACGGCAGGCTCAAGGGCCACAATACCGACGGCAGGGGTTTCATGCGCCTGCTGGATGAGGAAGGCGTGGACGTCTCAGGCAAAAACGTCTTTGTCTGCGGGGCAGGCGGGGGATCGAGGGCCATCAGCTATTACCTTTCGGAAAAGGCCGCAAGCCTCCGCATCTTTGACCTGGACGGCGATAAACTGGAAAAACTCGTCTCCGATTTAGGCAGGATAAGAAACAACGTAAGGACGGCCCCGGGCGGTGTGAAGGACATGGTTGTAAAAGACATGGGGGGCGTCGATCTGTTCATAAACGCAACGCCTCTCGGTTTAAAGCAGACGGACCCCATGCCGGCGGACCCATCCGCCTTTCCGCCCGGCACCGTTGTCGGCGATCTCATATACAGGGAGACGCCGCTGCTGCGGGAGGCCAAAAAGGCGGGCCTGAAAACCTTCAACGGGCTGGGGATGCTCCTGTGGCAGGGCGTGCTCGCATCGGAGCTTTGGACGGGCGTGCGCCCGCCCCACGAGGTGATGCGAAGCGCGCTTTTAAGGAATTTTTGATTTCATGATCCGTCACGCAAAGGTAATAATGGCGGCCCTTTTCGCCACGGCGCTGGCCGCCCTGGCGCTTCCGCTCGTGCAGGGCGCACGTCCTCAGGGCGCATCGGCCGGCAACGCACGGGCGGCCCTGGCAAGCGTGCTTTCCGGCGTGCGCGTCATAAACGCCAAGGACAACAGGACGCTCTGGACGGCCACCTCCGGGAAAGCGGTTTTTTCGGAGGGCGGCGGCGCCGCGCGCCTTACGGCGGTCTCGATAGACATACCCGCCCAGCACGCGAAACTGGACGCAAGCGGGGGCGAGCTGAACCTGGACAACAATACCCTCATCCTGGACGGCAGGGTCAGGAGCCTGGTAAACGGCTTTGACGTGAAGACAAGCTCCGTGCGGATCGTGCCCGGCGGCCGGTTAAGCACGGGCGGAAACAGAGTCGTGTTCCTGGAGAAAAAAGGCGTGAAGATCCGGGGGCGGGGCCTGGACGCCGGCCAGCAAAAGAAAGTGAGATTGAACAATGACGTCAAGGCGATCTTTTATTAAGGCCCTTCCCCTTGCATTGGCCTTTATGGCCGCTGCCGGCTTTTCGCTGCCGGCCCGGGCGGCCAAAACGGGTGCGATTGTGCGGGCCGGGGCCGGGCAGGCGGGCGTGATTGGGCAGGCCGCCGGCGGGGCGGGCCGGGCGGCGAAAGGCAAACGGGCGGCCGCGGGCGGCAATAAAACGGCTGCGGCGGCGGCCCAGGAGAAAGGGCCCATCGTGATAAACTCGGAGCGGCTCTCGGCCGATTCGAGCACCCGCACCGCCGTCTTCTCCGGGATGGTCGAGGCCACGAACAATCACATGTGGCTTTACGCGGACAAAATGGTCGTGCATTACGGCGAGACGGGGGGCATTCAAACCATAGACGCGACGGGAAGCGTCAAGTTCATCAAGGAAGACAGCGTAGTCACCTCCGCGAAGGCGCTCTACACGAAGACCGGCGACAATGTCGTATTCACCGGGAAGCCGAAGCTCGTCCAGACCGGCACGGTCGTGACCGGCACCGCCATCACCTATTACGTCTCCACGGGCAACATGGAAGTGCAAAAGAGCAGGGTCTTCATCCAGCAGGGCAAATGACGCACATCCTCCAGGCCATAAACATAACCAAAAAATACGGGCGCCGCACGGTCCTTAAGGGCATCAGCGTGGACGTCCGTTCAGGCGAAACAGTTGGCCTCCTTGGACCCAACGGGGCCGGGAAGACGACGACCTTCTATGTGATAGCCGGCCTTTTGAGGCCTGAAGGCGGAAGCATCGAGCTTGACGGAAAGGACATCGGCGGCCTGCCCCTGTACCGCAGGGCGAGGCTGGGCATAAGTTATCTGCCGCAGGAACCCTCGATTTTCAGAAAGCTCACGGTCAGGGACAACCTGCGGGCGGTCCTCGAGATAAAGGGGCTCCGCGGGGCCGCGATCGAGGAGGAGATAGAAAGGCTGCTTGCGGAGTTCAACCTGGGGGATTTCGCGGAGCGCGAAGGCTTCAGGCTGTCGGGCGGCGAAAGAAGGAGGACGGAGATTGCCCGCTCCATAGCGACCGGGCCGGATTTCATGCTCTTTGACGAGCCTTTTACCGGGATAGACCCAATTGCTATAATAGAATTGAAGAGGATGCTGGAATATTTGAAAGAAAAGGGCCTTGGAATACTCATAACCGACCATAACGTGAGGGAGACGCTCTCCATCACGGACAGGGCCTACATCATCAGCGAAGGCAAGATCCTGTTCGAGGGCCCGCCGCGGCAGCTTGTAGTCGAACCGAGGGTCAGGGAGACGTACCTCGGAGAGGAATTCAGGCTCTGAAATGGCTCTCGACAACCGTCTTGAAATAAGACTCCTTCAAAAGCTGATCCTCACCCCGCAGCTCCAGCAGGCGATAAAACTCCTTCAGATGCCGCAGCTCGAACTTACCCCTTTCCTGACGAACGAGCTTATGGAAAACCCGTTCCTGGAGGAGGCGGCCGAGGAAGGCCCCTCACCCGAGGAAGAGTTCGGGACCGGCAGCGGGGAGGCGGGCCTTGAAACCGGGGAGGCCGCCCCGGAAGGCGCGGCTTTCGACGAGGCGGAAGCGCCTCTTGAAAAGCTCATGGACATGCCCGTCTCTGACGATTACTTCGAAGACCGGAGCCAGGACGGCAGGGACCTGGGCTACTTCAACCCCGGAACGGTCGCGCAGCCCTCGTTTGAAAACTTCGTAAGCAGGGAGGGCGACCTCCAGGAGCACCTGCTATGGCAACTGAGGCTCTCCTCCGTGCCCCCGGACCTCCTTGAGGCGGCCCGCGCCGTGATCGGCAATATCGACGAAAACGGATACCTTAGGGCCAGCGATGAGGACATAGCGTCCATCGCGGCCTGCACGACGGAGGAGGCCGGGCAGGCCGTAAGGCTTGTCCAGGACTTCGACCCCACGGGGGTCGGCGCCCGCGACCTCCAGGAATGCCTGCTCATCCAGCTCCGCCACCTTGGCCTGGGCGAAGGACTTCCCATGAAGCTGATAGCCTCCAACCTCCGGGACCTCGAAAAAAAAAGATACAACCATCTTGCCAGGCAGTACGACTGCACTGTGGGGGATATAGTGGCCGCCGTCAGGGTCATAGAAAAACTGGAGCCCAAGCCCGGCAGGAATTTTTCAAACGCGCAGCCCGTCTACGTCACCCCGGACGTCTACATAGTAAAGACGTACGGGGAATTCCAGGTGGTCCTCAACGACGCCGGAATGCCGAAGATCCGGCTCTCGAATGTCTACAAGAAGCTCCTTTCGCAGAGAAACAGCCTGCCGAAGGAGGAAAAACATTTTATCGACGAAAAGCTCCGGCAGGCCGTCTGGCTTTTAAAGAGCCTGGACCAGAGGAACAAGACCATCTACAGGGTCGCAGACAGCATATTGAAATTTCAGCGTGATTTTTTCGAAATGGGGCGCATGCACTTAAAGCCCCTGAACTTAAGGGACATGGCCACGGAACTGGGCCTTCACGAAAGCACGATAAGCAGGGCCACGGCCAGCAAATACCTGACATGCGACCACGGCCTCTTCAGCCTTAAGTTCTTCTTCTCGGGCGGCGTGCAGGGAAGTTTGGGAAAGGTCTCCTCGACATCGGTAAAGGACATGATAAAAAAGATGATATCCGAGGAGGACCGGAAAAAGCCCCTGAGCGACCAGGAAGTCGTGGCCCTCTGCAAGGGCGGCGGCATCGAAATAGCCAGAAGGACGGTGGCCAAGTACCGCAAGGAGCTTGGCATCGCCCCGCAAAACCAGAGAAAAAGGTTCGACTAGGAGGAGAAAAACCATGAACATAGTCACCACAGCCAGGCACCTTGAGCTTACGCCGGCCCTCAAAAACTACGCGGAAGAAAAAGTCGGCAAATTTGACAGGTATCTTTCGAACATAACCGAGGCGAAGATCACTCTGACCCTGGAGAAAAACGTGCACAAGGCGGAGATTCTCCTGAATGTAAACGGCATGCTCATCCTGGCGGAAGGCTCGACCGGCGACATATACTCCGCGATAGACGAGGTGGTGGACAAACTCGACATCCAGGTCCAGAAATACAAGGGGAAGCTCACGTCGCACAGGAAAGGCGAAAACAACAAGACCACCCCTCCGGCGGGGCCCCCGGCCGAGGGCGCGTCCCCGGAGGAAGGCGGCAGGATAATAAAAATGAAGCGCTTCGGAGTAAAGCCGATGACGCCCGAGGAGGCCTCGCTTCAGATGGACCTGCTCGACAAGAGCTTCTTCGTCTTCACCGACGCGGCCTCCGGCGCGCTGAACATAATATACAGGCGAAACGACGGAAACTACGGTCTCATCGAACCCGTCAAGTGAACGGCAAGCACCTTTCCCCCGCCAATGGAAAATCCCCCGCCTAAATTAAAAATTCCTCGCATCCGGGGGGGATCACCGGCGGGGGGCATATTCGATAAATGACGCCCCTTGTGATAATAATCACCGGGCTTTCGGGCTCCGGCAGGACGGTGGCGCTCCGGGCGCTTGAGGACAGCGGATTTTTTTGCGT
>JAJYGJ010000029.1 GCA_021790695.1 Nitrospirota bacterium
CCCTCCTCCAGTAATTAAGATTATGGCGGCACTCAAATCCGGGCAGCGCGTAGTTGGAGACCTCGTAACGCATGAAGCCCGCCGCCCCAAGCCTTTCCTCGGCGACCCCGGACATGGCCAGGACTTCATCCTCCGGCGGCAGCTCTATCGCGCCTTTTTTCACAAGCCCCCAGAGCCCGGTCTTCTCCTCGACGGTAAGCTCATAGGCCGAGATGTGCCTTGGCCCAAGCTCAAGGGCCGCCTCCAGGGTCCGCCCCCAGGTCTCCCTCGTCTGTCCCGGGATGCCGTACATAAGGTCGAGGCCGATATTATCAAAACCCGCCGCGCGGCTGGCCAGCACCGCCTCCGCCGCATCTGCCGGCCGATGCACCCTTCCCAGGATTTTCAGCTCCTCCTCATCGAAAGACTGCGCCCCGATGCTGAGCCTCCCCACCCCGCCCCGCAAGAGGATTCCCGCCTTTTTCCCGTCCAGGGTCGCGGGATTGGCCTCCACCGTGACCTCGGCGTCAGGATAAAAATCGAGGTTCGTTCCGAGAAAATCCAGAAGCCCTTTCAACTGCCCGTCTCCAAGCACGGTCGGGGTGCCGCCCCCGATGAAGAGGGTTTTTACCTTTATCCCCTTTTCACATGTCGCAGTGCCAGCCGGCCGGCCGGCTGACTGGTCAGCCCGAAGCGCTATTTCCTTCAAGAGCGCACCCAGGTACCTTTCCGAGAGGGCGCGGTCAAACGGCACGGAGACGAAATCGCAGTAGACGCATTTGCGGGGGCAAAAAGGCACGTGTATGTAAAGCGATCCGACCATCTTCCTATATTATGAAGGATTTGAAATGTTTTAAAATAATTTATGGCTGCCGGAACGGAATTTGAGAGGCTCCTCGCGATAACCAGGGCGCTCAGGGAGCGCTGCCCGTGGGACAGGGAGCAATCGATGAAATCCCTGAAACCCTACGTGGTGGAGGAGGCTTACGAGGTCCTGGAGGCGATAGACGAAGAGGACCCGGAAAAGATAAAGGAGGAACTGGGAGACCTTCTCTTCCAGATAACCCTCCAGGCGCGGATAGCGGCCGAACGGGGCCTCTTTGATATCGGGGATATCATCGGCTCGATCTCGCGGAAGATGGTTGACAGACACCCGCACGTCTTTATCGAAGGGCAGGCCGTGGATAGCGCCCGCGACGTGGCGGCCAGGTGGCAGGAACACAAGAGGCGCGAGGGAAAGCTCAAAGGCAGTCTCCTCGAAGGCGTCCCGGCCGGCCTGCCCGCCCTGATGAGGGCGCAGAAGGTGCAAAAAAGGGCGGGCAGGGCCGGCTTTGACTGGCAGCGGGCCGAAGACGTGCTTCCCAAGATCGGGGAGGAGGCGGCGGAGCTGGCAAAGGCCGCGAAAACCGCGGACCCGGACCGGATAGAGGATGAACTTGGCGACCTTCTTTTTTCCATCGTGAACCTTGCCCGGTTCCTGGGCGTCCAGGCGGAAGAGGCGCTCGGAAAGACAACGGCCAGGTTTATCCGCCGTTTCGGCCATATCGAGCAAGCGGCCGCCCTGCGCGGCATTGACGTATCCAAAATGGGCCTCGCGGAAATGAACGCGCTCTGGGAAGAGGCCAAGAGGCTGGAAGCGGAGACGTGAAGATGCAATTGCAGGCCGAACCGATGGAGAAAATCGATCTTTTATCCCTCTCCGGGCAGGCCCTGGAGGAGTTCATAAAGGCCGAGGGGCTGCCGGCCTTTCGCGCCAGGCAGCTCATTCACTGGATATACGAAAAAAACGTGACCGGCATCGGGGAGATAACCGAGTTCGCAAAGCCCCTGCGTGAAAAACTGGCCGCGAAGGCGTACATAGGCGGCCTCCAGGTAAAAAAGAGGCTGGTCTCCGAGGACGGGACGGAGAAATACCTCTTCGGGCTCCGGGACGGCAATGAGATTGAAAGTGTTCTCATGGGCGCGGAAACGGAATGCACATCCGAATGGCCGGACAGGGCCCCCCGCTTTACTCTATGCGTTTCCAGCCAGGTGGGCTGCGCCCTTGGCTGCCGGTTCTGCCTGACAGGAAGGATGGGTTTCATAAGGGACCTCTCGGCGCACGAGATCGTGGGGCAGGTCCTCGCCGCGGGGCGGATCGTCTCCCCCCGGAAAATAACCAACCTGGTTTTCATGGGCATGGGGGAGCCGCTAACTAATCTGGGAAACGTGGCCGAGGCCCTCAGGAGGATCACGTCGTTCCTCCGTATATCCGGGAGGAGAATCACGCTTTCGACCTCGGGCATCATCCCGGCGATACGTGAGCTGCCTCGGGTGGCGCCGATGGTGAACCTCGCCGTCTCCCTGAACGCCGCGACGGACGAAGTCAGAAGCGCGATCATGCCCGTGAACAGGAGGTTCGGGCTCCCGCCCCTTATTGCGGCCCTGCGGCAATTCCCCCTGCCCCAGAGAGGCAGGATCACCTTCGAGTATGTGCTCCTTGGCGGCGTAAACGACGCGGCGGAAGACGCGCTCCGGCTGGTAAAACTCCTGCGGGGCCTGAAGGCGAAGGTCAACCTGATACCCTTCAACGCGCACACGGGGGCGGCCTTCAGCGCGCCCTCCCCGGACCGGGTGCTGGCCTTTCAAAAGATACTTGTCGATGGCCGCCTGCCGGCGTTCATCAGGAAAAGCAGGGGGGCAGACATACTGGCCGCCTGCGGCCAGCTAAAGGCAGGCTACTGATCCGGCCCGTTGAAGATGAAGATATACTCGTTTTTCTTCGCCATGCCAAGTTCGTCCCTGGCGCGCTTCTCCTGGTAGAACTTGTCGCTTCCGAACCTCTCGATGGCGGTCTCTATCCGGGCGTTCTCCTGCTTGATCGCAGCCACCTGGCCCTTAAGCGCGCGGCCCCTGGCCTCAAGGGTCCGCAGTTTCAGGTATCCCATGTCCCCGAAGAGAAGAGACATGGCGAGATAGGCGAGGCAAAGGACAATGACCGTCCAGAAGACGTAATCGCGCCTCTTCCTTTCGGCCCTTATCTGTCTCCAGAGGGCGTCCCCGCCCGATCCGCCGCCCATTTACCGGATATTATATAACACGGACGCCCCTTTGAATAAGGCGCTTGCCCCGAGGCCCTCCTCTATCCTCAAAAGCCTGTTGTATTTGGCTATCCTCTCGCTCCTCGAAAGCGATCCGGTCTTTATCCGGCCGGTGCTGTACGCCACCGCCAGGTCCGCTATGGTGGTGTCCTCGCTTTCGCCGGAACGGTGGGAGACGACCGCCGTATAGCCCGCTTCCCTCGCCATCATTATCGCCTCGGCGGTCTCGGTGAGGGTGCCTATCTGGTTTAGCTTTATGAGCACGGAGTTGGCGATCCCCTTTTTGATCCCCTCGGCCAGTATCTTCGTGTTCGTCACGAATATGTCGTCGCCCACAAGCTGGAGCTTCCGGCCCAGCTTCTCCGTAAGCAGGGCCCATCCCTTCCAGTCCTTTTCCCCGAGGCCGTCCTCCAGACTGACGATGGGGTATTTCGCGGCGAGCGCGCCGTAATAGTCCACCATGTCGGCAGCACTCATCCGCCTGCCCTCGAAGGCGTACCGGCCCTCCCTGTAAAACTCCGAGGCGGCGGCGTCCAGGGCGATGAAGACCTGCTTGCCTGGCGTATAGCCAGCCTCCTGCGCGGCCTTTATGATGAGCCTTATCGCGTCTTCGTTCTTCTTTAAATCCGGGGCGAATCCCCCCTCGTCGCCGACGGCCGTGTTAAGCCCCTCTTTTTTCAGGAGCTTTTTGAGCGTGTGGAAGATCTCGGAGCCCGCGCGAAGCGCCTCGGAAAAGGAGCCGAACCCGGCGGGCATCAGCATGAACTCCTGGATATCGAGATTGTTGTCGGCGTGCGCGCCGCCGTTGAGCACGTTCATCATGGGCACAGGCAGGAGCCTCGCGTCAACCCCGCCCATGTATCTGAAAAGCGGCAGGCCGGCCTCGATCGCGGACGCCTTGGCCGCCGCAAGCGAGACGCCCAGTATGGCGTTTGCGCCCAGCCTGCTTTTGTTTTCCGTGCCGTCAAGTTCCGTCATGGCCCGGTCGATGCCGGCCTGCCCGCGGGAGTCCATCCCCATGATCTTCGGGGCTATGGTTTTAAGGACGTTTTTTACCGCCTTCCGGACCCCTTTGCCAAGGTAACGGCCTTTTTCGCCGTCCCGAAGCTCAAGCGCCTCGCGCTGCCCGGTCGACGCCCCGGACGGCACTATGGCGCTGCCCGAAATGCATCCCTCCACCCAGACCTCCACCTCGACGGTAGGGTTGCCCCTTGAGTCCAGCACCTCCCTTGCGCGGATATCGGTTATTTCCCCCATGAAGGATACCCTCCTTAGAAATAAAAATGCTCCCCTCACCCAACCCTCTCCCCCTGGGGAGAGGGTTTTACCAAAAGCATTTTCAAAAATCCCCTCCCGAAGGGGACCACCGGGGCCGCAAGCCCCGGCGTAGCTTTAGGGGAGGATGATTTTTACTTTTCCTTTGGCACGTGTATGGCCTGGCCGTGCACGGCCTCGCAGGCCTCCAGTACGCCCTCGCCCAGCGTGGGATGCGTATGGATGGTCTCGGCCACCTGCGCGGAGGTGAGACCGTAGCGGACCGCGATGGCAAGCTCGTGGATCAGATCGGAGGCGTGCGCCCCTATTATGTGCGCCCCCAGGACGCGGTCATTGTCCGCGTCCGCGATCACCTTTATAAAGCCGGCTATCTCGCCGATTGCATGGGCCTTGCCGAGCGCGCGGTACTGGAACCTTCCCACTTTTACCCCGATGCCCGCCTTTTCCGCCTGGAACTGCCTGAGCCCCACCGAGGCGATCTCCGGCACTGTAAAGATGGCCGCGGGCACCGCGGAATAATCCATCGCCGCGTTGCCGCCAAGGGCGTTTACCGCCGCCACGATCCCCTGCTTGGATGCGACATGGGCAAGGAGCATCGCGCCCGTCACATCCCCGACGGCATAGACGCCCGGCACGCTGGTCTCCATCCTGTCGTTTACGACGATCTCTCCGCGCCTGCCCTTGGCCACCCCCGTCTCTTCCAGGCCGATGCCGTCACTGTTCATGGCCCTGCCGATGGACACAAGCATCTTCTTGCCCACAAGCTCCAGGCCGGTCGAAGTGAAGGCGTGCACCCCGTCTTCCCTCACCTCCACCTTTTCTATCTTCGTGTTCTTGTGGACCAGTTTTATCTTTCTCTTCTTGAACTCGCGTTCGAGAAGCTCGGAGACCTCAGTGTCCTCGGTGGCCACCGCCCTGTCCATCATCTCAACCATGGTGATATCGGAGCCCAGGGCGCCGAAGATGCTGCCGAACTCGCAGCCGATAACCCCGGCCCCGACTATTATCATGCTCTCCGGCACGCTGTCGATGTTGAGGGCATTGTCGCTCGAAAGGATGTTCTTGCCGTCAAAGGGGAACGTGGGTATCTGGGCCGGCCTTGAACCGGTGCAGATTATCACCCTGTCCGTTTCAATCACTTCGGCGCCGTCTTTTTTAAGGACCTCGACCCTGCCGGGCCCCATGAGCCTGCCCCTGCCTTCGACAAGGCGGACGCCCCAGCTTTTGAAGAGCCCCATTATGCCCTTCACCTGGGTATCCACGATCTTGCTTTTCCGCTCCATCATGGCGGCGATATTGGCGGTGGGCTCTCCCTTCAGGTCGATCCCGAATTTCGAAAGCTCCTTTGCCTTCATGAACAGCTCTGCGGAAGCGGCAAGCGATTTGGTCGGTATGCAGCCCCGGTTAAGACAGACCCCGCCCACGTATCCGGCTTCCACGACAGTGACCTCCGCGCCCAGTTGGGCGGCCTTCAGCGCGGCGACATAACCCCCGGGTCCCGCGCCCAGTATGGTAATCCTCACTTCGCCTCCTCCAGCATCTTTTCGTATTCGGAGGAGTCCATGAGTTCATCAAGCTCCTTCGCGTCCGAGAGTTCGAGGACGGCTATCCAGCCCTTGTTGTAAGGGTCCTCGTTGATGATCTCGGGGCTGTCGGCCAGGTCCTCGTTGACCTCAAGGACCGTGCCGCTTACCGGCGCGATCACCGGAGAGGTCGCCT
Organism: Nitrospirota bacterium; assembly: GCA_021790695.1. Lineage (GTDB taxonomy): Bacteria > Nitrospirota > Thermodesulfovibrionia > Thermodesulfovibrionales > JdFR-88 > JAJYGJ01. The sequence goes on from JAJYGJ010000029.1 coordinate 6,054, forward strand.
TGGTCGATTCTATTTCGGAAATCTCCTGGTTGGCCTCCACGCTCGCATCGGCCTCCGGAAGGTCGATATAAACGATATCACCCAGTTCCTCCTGGGCGTAATCCGTGATGCCGATCGTGGCCCGGGAGCCGGAGACCCTGACCCACGTGTGCTCCTTGTGGTACTTCAGGTTATCGGGATTCATAGGGAAACCTCCATGGTATTTTCGTTATTGCGTTTAGTATATCAATATCCAGTTTCTAATCAACTTGATTTTTGGCGGACATGAAATAAAAACACGATGCGGCTTTCTTTGTCAAGAAAGGGCCCGTCTGGCCTTTTGCCGGAGTTCAAGGAGCTTCCGGAGCGCCTCCGCCTCTCCGATGTCGTCCGGCAGGGCCAGAAGCTCGTCCAGGATAACGTCCGGCCGGCCGAAGAGGGAAAGCTGGCCCCGTCTGCCTCGCCGCCCCGCCCCCGCCACGCACGGGCCGCCCGCGGCGCGGGGCATCCCCCCGGAGGCCAGGACCTGTCTTTCCAGGTTTGACAAAACTGCCTTCGCCCGGTCCACTATCTCCGCGGGGAGCCCGGCCAGCCTGCCCACCTGTATGCCGTAGCTCTTGTCCGAGGGCCCGTCCTCGATGCGCCTTAAAAAGATTATCTCATCGCCCCATTCCCGCACGGCCACGCTGCAGTTTTTTACACCCTCCATCCCCATCGCAAGCTCCGTAAGCTCATTGTAATGCGTGGCGAAGAACGTGCGGGCGCATATCTGCCTGGCTATGAACTCCGCCGTGGCCCACGCGATGCTGATGCCGTCAAAGGTGCCGGTGCCCCTGCCCACCTCGTCCAGGACGATGATGCTCCTCTTTGTTGCGTTATGGACGATGTTGGCGGTCTCCAGCATCTCCACCATGAAGGTGCTTTGTCCCATGCCGAGATAGTCCGAGGCCCCGATCCTCGTGAAGACCCTGTCCGCGACACCCACGCGCGCGCTCTTGGCCGGCACGAAGGAGCCCGTCTGGGCCATGAGGACTATGAGGGCGTTTTGCCTCATGTAAGTGGATTTGCCCGCCATGTTGGGTCCGGTTATGATGAGCATCCGGTCGGCCTCCGCGTCCAGCGAAACGCCGTTCGGCATGAAGCGCTCCGGCAGCGGCAGGCGTTCTATCACAGGGTGTCTGCCGTCTTCGACGGCGAGAACCATGGTTTCGTCGATCTCCGGCTTTACGTAATCGTTCCTCTTGGCGGCGACCGCGAGCGACACCAGGAAATCCAGCAGCCCGATGGCAAGCCCGGTCTCCCTTAAAGGGCCCGCCTCCACCTTTACCCTGGCCAGCACCCCGAGGAAGACCTCGTATTCAAGGGCGCCCAGGCGCTCCTCCGCGCCCAGGGCCTTCGATTCATACTCCTTCAGCTCCGGCGTGATGTACCTCTCGGCGTTGACGAGGGTCTGTTTTCTCATATAGTACGCGGGCACCCGGGGAAGGTGCGGCCTTGTCACCTCGATGTAATAGCCGTGGACGCGGTTAAAGCCCACTTTCAGGGAAGCGATGCCGGTGGCCTCTTTCTCCTTCGCCTCTATGCCCGCGATGTATTGCCTGGAGCTTGCGCAGAGGGCCCGAAGCTCATCGATTGCCGCGTCATGGCCCTCCCTTATTATCCCCCCGTCCCGGAGTCCAAGCGGGGGGTGCTCCCGGAGGGCGGCTTCCAGGAAGGCCGTCAGGGCCGAAAAGTCCCCGCACCTCCCCGCGGTCTCCGCCAGGAGAGGGTCCCGGCAGGGGGAAAGCGCCTTCCTGATGAGCGGGACGAGCTTCAGGGAGTTTTTGAGCGCGACAAGGTCCCTGGCGTTCGCGGTCCCCATGCTCACCCTGGCCGCAAGCCTCTCCATGTCCTGGATCTTCCTGAGCGCCCCCCTCAGCCTGTCGGCAAGCTCGTAATCGTCCACAAGCGATTCCACCGCATCCAGCCTTCGTTTTGCCGCCTTCGC
>JAJYGJ010000040.1 GCA_021790695.1 Nitrospirota bacterium
TTGGATAGGTCCCGTCCGCGTCGGTTATCACTATAAGCTCATGTTTGGCCGCCATGATGCCCGTCTTCAGGGAGGCGCCATATCCCCTGTTTTTCGCGTGGCGTATCACCCGTGCGCCGGAGCGTTCCGCCGCTGGGGCAGTCCCGTCAACCGAGCCGTCATCCACGACTATGACTTCATTGGGAATCCGTTCCTGTTTTAAAATTTTTTCCAAATCCCTGATTACGCCCTCAATCCCCGACTCCTCATTGTAAGCTGGTATGATTACCGAAACAGGCCCGTTCATTTCCCTCATCCCCTCCACGTTGCGGCTTGGAACATATTAATCGTCTCAAAACAGTCTGAACATTCCATGGCCGTCATTCCCGCATGTCTTACGCGGGAATCCAAGCTGAATTGGATGCCCGATTAAGGTCCTCGGGCATGACGGATAAAGAACGAAATCTGTAAATACTATTATGAGACCTTTATAAATGCTAAATAAATCGAGGATGGCAGTGAGCGCCCTAAAGGTCCGATCCTGAAATTGCAAAATATATGCCTGAATATGTTTTATTTGATTCCCGCGCGTTTGGTCTGCTTGAAATCGTATTGCAAAATGCCCGGGAGTCCATCTTTGAACAGGAGATATCCGCGGGGGCCCATTTGTGTCCTGCCGCTACCGCGCAATTCGCATGGGCAAAAAATTTATTTTTCAAACGATCTGATTGGGTAACATGGAAACATGATTGTTTCAATTCGATACATATATCATTAATAAAGTGACAATTAACTTATCGGTTACGCATCAACCGTTTCGTTCCGGGCAAAATTTTATTCGGGTGGAATCCGCTGGCGGGTTAAACAGGCGATTGCGGGCGGCCTGCGCTTTGAGTTATCATCTTGTATGCTTTATCCATATCTCACAACGGGCATAGGAAGCCTGCCCCATACGGATGCCAGGGCGGCGGCCGAGCTGGTCCTTCAGAGCTTCGACATCCCGTTCTGGCCGCAGCTTCCGAGGATTTCCTTCCGGGAGCAGATGATTGCGCAGTTCTCCGAGGGGCTGCCCTTTATCCGCGTCGATGACGAGAGGAAAAACCTGTGGGTAAACAGGAGCGACAGCGACGAGCTTGAGAGGTTTTACGAGTTCTGCAACGACGAAACACGCATCGCGATCTCCGAGAATTTCGCCGAGGGCCTTCACGCCTTCCTGCGGCTCATAAGGGGCAAACACTTCAACTGCCTTAAAGGCCACGTCACGGGCCCGCTTACGTTCACTCTCGGCCTGAACGACCATGAGGGCAAGCCCGTCTATCACGACGAGGAACTGCGGGAGGTCTATCTGATGGGGCTTGAGGCAAAGGCCCGCTGGCAGATCGACGCGCTGAAGGCAAGGGCCAGCCAGGTGATCATATTCATAGACGAGCCGGTTGCGGGCGCCCTGGGCAGCACGGCGTATATAACCGTGGAGCGCGCGGAGGCGCTGAGGCTCCTCAAGGAGATGGTGCGGACGATAAAAAAATGCGGCGCCATACCCGGCGTTCACTGCTGCGGCCGGGCCGAATGGCCCTTTCTGATTGAATCCGGCGTGGAGATAGTGAATTTCGACGCCTACGATTACGGGGACACGCTGCTGATATACCCGGCCGAGCTGGAGAGTTTTCTCCGCGATGGAGGCACCCTGGCCTGGGGGATCGTGCCCACGACGGAGGCCATCAACAGCGAGTCCGAGGAATCCATTTACGCCCTCTTCATGCGCAGGTTCGAAAAGCTCTCTTCGCGCATCCCGGCGGGGCTGCTCAAGGAAAGGATACTGCTTACGCCGGCCTGCGGCACGGGATCGCTTTCCGAGGCCGAGACGCTGAAGGTCTTCGAGCTTCTCATCAGGCTCAAGGAATCGCTTGCCTGATCTCCCCAAAAACATGTTCTTGTCAACAGGGGGCGGCTTGAGGGCATGCGAATAGGACTGTGCGGCAGCCACAGGACGGGCAAGACGACCCTGGCGATGGCGATTTCCCGGCGGCTGGCGACCCCCTTCGTAAAGACCGGCACTTCGGAGGTTTTCAGGCGGTTCGGCCTGGACCCGGCCGCGCCCATTTCGTTTGAAAAAAGGATGTGGATACAGCACAGGGTTTTAGATGCGGCCGAGGCCGTCTGGCGCGAAGCGGGCCCGGGCGGGTTTGTCACGGACAGGACCCCGGTTGACATGATGGCCTATACCCTGGCGGACGCCCATGGGGACACGGTGGCGGATTTCAGCCAACTGAAGGCGTATCTGGACCGCTGCTTCGAGTCGGCCAACTCTTTTTTTGACGTGCTCGTGGTCGTGCAGCCTGGCATAGCGCTCGTTTACGAGGAAGGCAAGGCCGCCCTGAACCGGGCCTACATGGAACACCTGAACTACCTGGTCCTCGGCCTGGCAAGCGATGAGAGGCTGAAGGCGCGGGTGATTCGCCTCGGTCCCGGGGCGACCGGCATCGAGGAGCGCGTAAAAAAGGTCCTGGAAGGGTTCGGGGCCGAACTCTAAAATGATTTTTATTTTTCTTGTTTTTACCCCGCAGTCCACTAAAATAAAATGAATGGGCTGGCTTGCGCACGGCGTGCTGGGCACCTTCATCCCGCTTTTTGTGGCGACAGACGTGTTTGCCGCCCTCGGCATATTCATTTCCCTTACGGAGGGGCTGGACCGGCAGGCCGTGAAATCGATAATACGCGACTCCGTCCTGACGGCGTTCGTAGTGAGCGTATGCTTTCTCGCGTTCGGGGAGGCGGTCTTCAAGGCCCTCGGCATAACCACCGACGATTTCAAGATAGCAGGCGGGCTCGTGCTGCTGATCTTTGCCGTGCGGGACCTGCTGACGAGCGGCGAGGCCAGAAAACCCACGGGCAAATTCGGCGCGGTGCCGATAGGCGTGCCCCTTATAGTGGGCCCGGCCGTGCTGACGACATTGATTGTGCTTCTGGACCGTTACGGCCCTATTTTTACGGCCTTTAGCCTGGTGTTGAACCTGGGCATCGTCTGGGCCGCCTTCGTTCAGGCCCCCGTGATTGTCAGGTATTTCGGCAGGGGGGGCATACTCGTCTTCTCCAAGATAATGCTTCTGATGCTGGCGGCGATAGCCGTAATGATGATCCGCCTGGGTATCGCCGGCATCCTGACCATGCGGGCATGAGGGCGCCCGATACCACTGTCAGAATCTATCCTGAAAGCGAAACCCCCTGCCAAAAAACCCTCTTTGCCCCGATCAAATCCGGTGGCCTTTTTCCCGAAGTATGGCCGTTATCGCGTCTCTGTGGTCGCCCTGAAGTTCCAGCGTATCTTCTTTAAGCGCCCCGCCGGTTCCAAGGAGCCCTTTCAGGGCCTTCAGCAGCGAATCCATGTCCCGCCCGGCCAGGCCCAGGCCGCAGACAAGCGTAACGGTCTTGCCGCCTCTGCCTTTTCGCTCAAGCCTCAGATGAAGTTTTAGTTTTTTATTTTTCCGCCCGGCCGAAGCGCCGGTTGGGGCAGGAGCCGCCGCTCCAGCCGGAGTTGATGCTCCGTCGATTTTTCCCCGGTCCGTGGAATATACGAGTCTTGAGTTTTCTTCGGGCATATTGCCTTTAAAGTCTGAAGATATTTGAGGCCGCCTCGCGGCTCGCCACATATAACCGGTGGCCGCCATCCATGGCGCGGTGGGTCCTGAGCGCTATTTCTGGATGGTTGTTCCGGCCGGACAGATGGGAAAGGCACGCCCATTTAAGCCGCGCTCCGTGTTCCCTCAGAAGCTCCGCCGCCTCCGCGTTCGAGAGGTGGCCCCGCGGGCCCTGGATGCGTTTTTTCAGAAAGGCCGGATACGGCCCGGCCTGGAGCATGCGGTGGTCGTAGTTGCTCTCTATGAAGACCCCGTCCAGGCGGGAGATAAGTCCGCCCAGCCCGGGGAAGGGGTGGCCGAGGTCTGTAAGAATGCCAAGATTCCTGCCTTCAAATGATATTACAAACGCGGAGCCGTCGGCCCCGTCGTGGCTTGTAGGCACTGTACGGACTGAAACCGGACCAAACTGAAGGACACTGCCCGCAAGAAATGTGCGCGCGTCCTCAAGGGGGCCAAGCAGCGGAAACCGGCAAAGCCCGGCCTCGAGCGTTTTTGGGGTCAGGTAGACCGGCAGTCCGTATTTCCTCCGGTAGACCCCCGCATACCGTATGTGATCGGCATGGTCGTGGGAGATTATAAGGGCGTCCACTTCTGTTATGTCCCTTCCCTTGGCCCTGAGCCGGGCCATGGCGGCAATGCCGGCAATCCCGGCATCAAAGAGGAGCTTTACGCCGCCGGCCTCTACGTAGATGGAGTTGCCGCTGCTGCCCGATTGAAGCGAAAAGGTGACTATCCCGTTCATATTTCCCGCAGAGATTCTAAACAAAGGGGATAATTTTTTTCAAACGGATGCAGGCCCTCCGGGCTTTCTTAAAGGAAGTGCGTTTTTTTTTATTTTATTTTTTTACGGATCATGCTCCAGTGCGCCATGGTGACCCTTGCCGCTACGGCCCAATCGCTCCTTGAAATTGCGATGATCCCCATTTTTACCCCTGAAGCAAAGAGGTCCAGGCCTTTTTCACAGGCGTCTTTGGCATCCCTATCATCCGCGATCATATCATAGACGGTCTTGGCCGGCATTTTCCTGATGCTCTCCTCCCCCAATCCGGTAACGGCCACGGCGCCCCGGGGGCCGGCATAAAACCCGCATCCCATCATCGGGGTGTCGCCTACCCTGCCGACCATCATCGGGGCGGCCCCTCCCGTTGAAGTCGCCACGGCAAAAGACCCGGCTTTGTCCAGGGCCACGACGCCGATTGTATCGGCGCCGGTTTCGGATTTTTCAGTCGCGCTTTTTCCGGAAAAATCATGGAAAGGCCCGAAACCCAGGCCCCTGGCGAAGGCCTCCGCTCCCCTGCCCGCAAGCGCGACGTGAGGTGTGCCGATAACGGCCCTTGCAATCAGCACCGGGTTTTTCACATCCCTGATATTGATGACAACCCCGATCCGCGACGCCGAATCCATCACGGCCGCATCCATCTCGATGGTTTTGCCGTCAATTCGCAGGACCGAGCCCCGTCCCGCATTGAATCTGCCGTCGTCCTCAAGGAGACGCGCGGCCTCGACCGCCGCATCAAGGGAATCTTTCCCCGCCTCCAGCATCCGGAAAGCGGCTTCGCAGGCCGCCCTGCACCCATCTGATAACTCCCCGGGGCTGCCAACCCCCCCGTGCGCCACCAGCCCGAATGAGATCATGAATCAGTATAGCTCAAAAATAAAAATACCCGCGCACATAACAAAAGAAAGAAAAAAGGCAATGGCGGGCCGGTTTATTTGACAGTGGATGATTATTCGGATAATGTTGTTGAAAATACTGGAAAGACAAAAAGGGAGGCCGGGATGAAGGAAGCAAACGGGGTCAAGATATATGAAAATTTAGAGGAGATTACCGCTCCGGCCCATTCCTGCCTAGTCGTCTGGGACGTCCAGAACATGCTCGTCGAAAGGATATTCAACAAGGAGGAGTTCCTGGGCAATCTGGCCGCCCTCATTAAAGGGTTGAGGAATAAGATGCCGATTGTCTATACCCTGATCACCCCGCCCCCCCTGGGGTTCCGGTCTTCCTGGCATATCTACGCAATGATGAGGCGCTATCATATAAAGGATGTCAGCCGGTTGCCGCCGTTCCTGGCCCCCGGCTCAAGGGAAAGAGAGGTGCCGGAGGCCGTTAAGCCTGAAGACGGCGACATCGTCCTCGAAAAACCCGCGGCCAGCATATTCATCGGGACGAATTTCGAGCACATGATGAGAGCACGCAATATTACCACGCTGCTGTTTGCCGGAATAGCGACGGAGTTCGGGATAGAATCCTCGGCCCGCGACGCGGGAAACAGGGGGTTTTACCCGGTGGTGGTCTCCGATTGCGTCTCCTCGACGGACAGGGACGCCCACGAGCGCTCGCTAAAAAACCTCGAACAACTGGTAATCGTAAGCGGCGCAAACGAAATACTAAAAGGCGGCGCGTCAGGGTGATCTTCGGGCCATGAAAAGCGCCGCCTCGTTTTAAGGCGATATGCTCACGGCCTGTCTCTTTCCTCCAGCCGGGAAATATCAAACCGGATGACCGCACGGGCCCCTTTACCGCCCGGGCCCGCCTTTTGCCTGCCTGAAATCTCCAGGCCGCCCATCAGTTGTTTGCCGGCCAGTTCGTCCACGAGCTTCAGTCCCAGAGAGCTGGACCGCCCTATTTGAAAGCCTTCCGGGAAACCCGCGCCACTATCCGAACAGACCATCTCTATCTCGCTTCCTTTCGCTTTCAATGACAGATTTACCTCTCCGCCCATGCCTCCCGGGAATGCATGCTCCATGGAATTTGAGAGCAACTCATTTACTATCAGGCCGCAGGGCGTGGCAACATATAAGGAGACCGGAATGGAATCGAGATCCAGATCCAGCCTGATATTGGATGCCTTGTAACTGATCACAACAGACCGGGCGAGCTGTTCCAGATAGTCTTTCAGATCCAGCTTCGAAAGCTCTTTTGTCTTATAGAGCATCTCATGGACGAGGGCCATCGAGTGTATCCTGCCCTGCGCATCTTTGAACATCTGCCGGACATGCGGGTCCTTCGCCGCGGTCATCTGAAGGCTTAACAGGCCCGAGACGGCATTCATGTTGTTTTTTGTCCTGTGGTAAAGCTCTTTAAGCAGTATTTCCTTCTCTTGAAGGGAGTCTTTTAATGCCGCTTCGGCCCGCTCGCGCTCGGCGATCTCCATTTGAAGCACTATGTTTGCCTGTTTGAGTTCCTGCTGGGCGACCGTAAGCTCCCGGTTTTTCATTACCGCCGTTTCGTAAGTGGACAGGAGGAGCTCCAGAATCCGTTTCCGGCCCGAAACGATGAAATACCGCTGCGCTCCGAAGATTATCTCGACGGCCTTTCCGGCCTGTTCCTTTTCCCGGGTGCCGGCCGCGGAGAGCGCGTTGATGATGCGGCGGATAAGATAGTTTTTGTCATAGGGCTTCGTGATGAAATTATCCGCCCCGCATTCAAGGCCCTTCAGGACGTCCCCGGCATCCGAAAGCGCGGTAAGCAGGATAACCGGAATATTGCCCAGGTCCTCGTCAGTTTTTATTTTTTTGCATAACGCGAAGCCGTCCATTTCAGGCATGACAATGTCGCTTATCACAAGGTCGGGCCCACGGCTGCGCATGTGCGCAAGCGCTTCCCTGCCGTTTCTTGCGACCGTCGCGTTATAGCCGTTATGTTCCAGCACATGTTTGAGTCCTTCAGCCTGCGTGGGGCTGTCCTCCACGATCAGGATCCGGGCGGTTTTCATGTTCTCGGGATTGTACATATACTATTTTCCCCGAGCGCTCCTGTTTTTTACAAGTCCGGCCAACGTTGAAATGATCCGCTCCGGCGGCAGCACCATCGCCGCCGCATCCATCCGGACAGCGGCCTCGGGTATCCCGTAGACGGCGCAGCTCTCCTTGTCCTGGGCTATAGTGAGCGCGCCTTTTTCCCTGAGCAGTTTCATCTCCGCCGCTCCATCCCTGCCCATGCCGGAAAGCAATACCGCTGCGGCATCCCCGCCGTATGCCCCGGCTACGGAGCGGAACAGATAGGAGATGGAAGGGCGCGCCCCGTGTTCGAGCCCCGCCGCCGATAAGAAAATCGCATTGTCAACATCAACCCCCGTCTGAAATCCGTCCGGGGCAAAATAGGCCCTCCCGGGGAGCATCGTCTCTCCGTTTTCCGCTATGCGAAGCGGAAGGCGGCTTGTCTCGCCAAGCCAATTCAGCATGCCCGGAAGAAACCCCGGCGCCATATGCTGCACGATCAAAATAGGGATCGGGAAATCCGCATCCAGCCCGGCCAATATCCTCTGAAGCACGGGGGGGCCCCCGGCGGATGCCCCGATGGCTATGATTTTGACCTCATGATCAATTTGGGGGTTGACAGGCCCCGGTGCAGAAGGACGAGCCATGTTTTGC
>JAJYGJ010000039.1 GCA_021790695.1 Nitrospirota bacterium
AACCCCTCTGCCGTTTTCCCTTCCCTGATCGGATTGTTTTTTATGATAAGGGGTTTTCAGGTATTTATCAAACGGGAGGACAAGGAAGCCCGCCCAGATCTTACGCGCGGGCCAAGGCCCGCGTGGCCTTTCATTATCTTGGGGGCTGCGCCCGCCAAGGCCCGGGGATGTATGAAATGTGACAAAAAGATAGAAAATTGTTAACGTGTTAACCAAATTGGGAGGGATAGGCGATAAAGCATGGATGGCCCTGCGTATTTCGATCCGAATGAGAGCCTGGGTTTTCATTGCAACCTTACGGTAAAGGCCTTCCTGAGCAAATGGGAGAGAAAGCTGAGGGGGACCGGCGTAAGCCTTAACCAGCTTGTCGCGCTCGGACACCTCATCGCTTCCGGGCCTTTGGGACAATCGGAGCTTGTCGGACGTCTTTCGATTACGGGGGCTGCGGGTGTGCGGCTTGTGGACCGCATGGAGCACAATGGATGGGTAAGGCGCGAGCCGGATCCGAAAGACGGGCGTGTGAAACTGGTCGTGCCGACGGACAAGGCCATCCAGGTCTGGAAGGAGGTGTCGCGTACGGGGGGCTGCCAGGCAGTGCTGGATCAGGCTTATCGCGGGATCGAGCCCGCCGAGATCGAAACCGTGAAGCGGGTCCTCGAGAAAATCAGGAAAAATTTGGAAAAATGATTTTTTAATTTTTTTGGCTTATATAGTTAATATGTTAATTTTTAATGTGTTAACTTATTTTCAAGGGAGGGTTAAAGATGAAAAAGACGCTCGTTGTATGCCTCTTGTTTTTCAGTATCGCGGTTGTTTTATCTCTCCAGGCAGAGGGGGCGCAGGCGCCGGATTTCAGCCTCAAGGCAGTCGATGGAAAGACCTATAGTCTTTCCGCCTGCCGTGGCAAAGCCGTGCTTCTTAATTTCTGGGAAACCGGGTGTCCCGCCTGCGTGGCGGAGCTGCCATCGCTTGCGGCCCTGGCCCGCAGGTTCAAGGGCAGACTTCAGGTCCTTTCGGTCTCCATAGATTCCTCGGAGGCCCCCCTGAAGGACTATCTCCGGCAGCACCCTATGCCGTTTCCCGTCCTTTCAGACCCGAAAAGGGATGTGGCCTTTGGCCTTTACGCGGTATTCGGGCTCCCGGTAACTTTTCTGATCAATGGGAAAGGGGATTTGATCGGGAGGATTTCCGGCGGCCGGGACTGGACCTCGCCGGGGATGCTCAACAAGATAGAGGAGGCAATGCACTGAAGAAATTTATATCATTCGGTATCCTGTTTTTAGCGGCGGCCGTTTTCCTTGGATGCAATCCCAACCGGTTCATAGTCTACAAGAACGGATATGCCTATTACTTCGCCTCGAAGGGGGAAGGGCTCCACAAGATGCTCTGCGACAGCGGGGATTTCAAAAAGGTGCTGGCCGCCGCACCCACGATCCCGCCCGCGACGAGCGAGGGCCTCTATTATTACAACTGCGTGAAGCCCGATGCGGACAAGGTCCAGTCCCTTTTCATCTCCCTGACCCCGGACCAGAGAAAGGCCCTGCTTAACGCCTTCATGAGCGAGGGTTACGATATAAACTTCTGGCCCTGCCGCTGATAAGCTTGAATACTGCGCCCGGTCGGGCGCTAAATACTCAACTGCGGTTTAAGGCCGTGCTTGGCTTCTTTGGCACGCGACAAACATGACAAGAGGACAAAGGGAGGATTTTGCAAGATGACCGACGTTACTTTTCCGCTTGCCTTCGCTGCCGGGCTGCTCTCTTTTGTTTCTCCCTGCGTGCTGCCGCTCGTGCCTTCGTATGTCTCTTTCATAACCGGTCTTTCCTTTGAGAGCCTCACGTCGGTTTCGCCGGAGGAGAGGACCAGGATAAGACGCGTGACCGTCAAGAACTCGATTGCGTTCATACTCGGCTTTTCAGTCGTTTTCATTGGGCTCGGAGCCTCCTCCTCCGCCGCAGGCCAATGGCTTTTCCACTATCAAAAGGCCATACGGATTTTGGGCGGCATCCTCATCGTGCTGTTCGGGTTTTTCATCTCCGGTATCGTCAAGCTTGATTTCCTCATGAGAGAAAGGAAGTTCCATCTCCAGGGGCGTCCCGCCGGTTATATAGGGGCCTTCGCCATAGGGATGACTTTCGCCGCCGGGTGGACGCCCTGCATAGGCCCCATACTTGGAAGCATTCTGCTGGTGGCCACTACCAGGGGATCGGCGATCTACGGATTCAAACTCCTTTCCGTTTACTCCCTGGGGCTTGCGATTCCTTTTTTTGCCTCCGCCATGGCGATAAACACCTTCCTCAGTTATTCGAGGCGGCTCATGAAATACATGAGGATCATAATGTTCGTAAGCGGCGTCATACTCGTTGTCTTCGGCGCGGCGCTCCTTACGGACAAGGTAAGGGAACTCTCCGGATTGCTGCCCGGTTTCGCAACGGGTTTGGAAAGGTTGGCGAAATAAAACAGAGAAAAATCCCGAAAAGGTGAAAGCGCCATCGCCCGGCATAGTTTTATAATATTTCATGAACCCTTATGAGTTCATGTTCCCCAGGCTCGAGGGCGCGGAGCTTGAAAAAGACCCGTCGCCTTTCATTAGGTTGGTGGAAAAAGGCGTCTCTGGTTTCATCCTCTTTGGCGGCCGCCTTGACGCCGTCCGGGCCGGCATCGAAGAGTTGCGGGGCCGCGCCCGATTACCCCTCATAATAGCCTCGGACCTGGAGCGCGGGCTTGGCCAGCAGGTGGAAGGCGGCACGGTATTGCCCTCCGCCATGGCCTTCGGTTCGGCCTCCGAAGGCGGCATGGGCGACGAAGTCCTCGGCCGGGCATTCTCCTTCCTTGCGGCCGAGGCCCGCTGGGCGGGGATAAATATGGTCCTCGCCCCTGTCCTCGATATCAATTCCAATCCGGAAAATCCCATAATCGCGACCCGCGCCTTCGGCGAGCTGCCAGAGACGGTATCACGCCTGGGTGTGCTGATGGCGGAGCGCTTTGCCCGGCAGGGCGTCTATGCCTGCGGCAAACACTTCCCGGGGCACGGCGATACATATCAGGATTCCCACCTGGAGCTGCCGGCCATAGAAAAAACCTTCGGGGAGCTTGAGAAGTTCGAGCTGAAACCCTTCCGGGCCGCCATAAAGGCGGGCGTCCCGGCGATCATGACCGGCCACCTGAGACTTCCGCTCGAGGACCCCTCCGGACTTCCCGCGACCCTTTCCAGGCGGGCCCTGGATTATCTGAGGTCCGGCATGGGTTTTGAGGGACTGATAATCACGGACGCCCTGAACATGGCCGGCGCCGGGGGGCAGCAGGGGTTGGACGAGGGACAACGGGCGGAGATGGCCCTGCTGGCCGGCGCAAATGTCCTTTTGCACCCGTCGCGGCCGGAGGAGACCGCGGGACATCTGCTTGAATGCCTTTCCGCCGGGCGGACCGCGCCATGGGCTTCGGGGATCGGGCTATTGAGGGAAAAAAGAAGCGCCCTGGCCGGAGGGCAGTTGCGGGCGCCCTCCCTACCGGATTTCGAGGGCAACCGGGGGCTCGCCCATGAGATAGCTCTGAGGGCGATAAGGGCCGCAGGCATTTCAACGGCCCTTCGTCTTGATACCGCAAACCTCCTGGTCGTCGTCCTGACGGATGACCCCCGGCGGCTTGGTCCGTTTGTCCGGGAGCTTGAAGACCGCGCCCCGTCCGTGAAGTTTTTTATTAATCCGGGAATGGGCTTTACTGGAAAGCCGTCCGGGGAGGATGCGCTGCTTAAGGAGATGGCCCGGGGCGGCAGGCTGCTGGCCGTGGCGCATTCCACCCCCGAGGCATGGAAGCCGCCATCCCCGGGGCTCAGGCGGAATATCAGGCGGTTTTCCGCCATGGGTCCCGTATGGCTCTCCTTCGGAAACCCTTACGTCATTGCCGGAGAGAGGCGAAAAATCCTCACTTATTCCGACAACCCGGAACTTCAGCGCGAGATGGCGGAGAGGGTGGCGGCGGGGCGGTTTTTCTAGCCCGTCTCAGTTTGGTCAGCCCTGGTCAGACCGTCTCTATGTATTCGAAGACCTCTTTTTCCAGCCGCGCCACCGTCTCCTCCGATGCGCGCGCGAGACCGCAGAGCTTTTGCCAATTCAGCTCGGTCACATAGGATTGGCTGAAAAATTCCCTGAACGCGAGGTATCCCGCAAGGGTTTGGTGCAGGTCCGGGGGCACGATGCCCAGTTCGGCCGCCTTTTTCAGTATCTCGGGGTGTCTCGCCTGCGTCCCCCCGATGTTAAGGGAATCAAAGAGCAGGAGCTGTTCGAGCACGCGCTCCATGCCCGTGTAGACGCTGAATAGAAAGGCCCCCATGGCGGCGGTCTCCTCAAGCCGGCCGGTGGTCTTGTCCGCCGGACAGAAAGAGGAAAGGGTGGCCGCGAGGCCTTTCAGTTTTTCAAACTCGCCCTTGCAGTAACCGAGCAGTTCATCCTTGTTCATGCTGGAAGAGTCCTTTCGGTGCCTTTATCCCCAGGTGTTCATACGCGCGTCTTGTGGCCGTCCTGCCCCTCGGGGTCCTTTCGATGAACCCCTCCTGTATGAGAAACGGCTCATAGACTTCCTCAATCGTGTCCTTCTCCTCGCGCGTCGTGGCCGAAAGCGTTTCGATGCCGACGGGTCCCCCCTGGAACCTCTCGATTATCGCCAGAAGGAGTTTCCTGTCCATGTCGTCAAGCCCTTTTTCGTCCACTTCCAGGGCCGCCAGCCCCGTCCGGGCGGCTTCGAGATCAATTATACCGCTTCCCTTTACCTGAGCAAAGTCGCGCACCCGCTTGAGGAGCCTGTTTGCTATGCGGGGGGTCCCCCTGGAGCGCGAGGCCAGCTCCAGGGCCGCATCGTCTTTTATCGCTATATTCAATATGCCGGCGGAACGGACGATTATTTTTTCAAGCTGGGCGGGGTTGTAGAACTGCAGCCTGTCCACGATGCCGAACCGGTCCCTGAGCGGCGAGGTCAGAAGCCCCGTCCTGGTGGTTGCGCCGACCAGGGTAAAGTGCGGCAGGTTCAGTTTTAGCGTGCGGGCGCCAGGCCCGCTGCCTATGATGATGTCGAGCTGATAGTCCTCCATCGCGGGGTAGAGCACCTCTTCGACCGTCTTCGGCAGCCTGTGTATCTCGTCTATGAAAAGCACGTCGAACTCCGAGAGGTTCGTAAGTATCGCCGCCAGGTCGCCCTGGCGCTCCAGCACGGGCCCCGAAGTGCTTTTTATGTTGACCCCCAGTTCGGCCGATATGATGTGGGCAAGCGTCGTTTTGCCGAGCCCCGGCGGCCCGGAAAAGAGCACGTGGTCCAGGGGCTCCTTCCTGCCCTTTGCGGCCTCGATGTAGACGCCCAGGTTTTCCTTCAGTTTTTCCTGACCCACGAAGTCGCTGAAACTCTTCGGCCGCAGGGTCAGATCGAATGCGCTTTCTCCCGGCGCCGGCAGCGGGCTTAGCGGGCTGTCCTCGATTCTCAACTTATGCCTCCGCTGTGCGCCAGGCAGGTAAAGGAGCTGTCCGCCGGGCAGGTATGGTACATCGTAGACGTATGCGGGATGCGGGTCCTCATCGCCCCGTCAGTTCCCTCAGGGCCTCCCTGAGGAGCCCTTCGATGCCCGGAGCGTCGTTGTCGCCTGTCTTCAGGCGGGCCTTCTCTATCGCCCTGCCGGCCTCGGCCTTCCTGTAGCCCAGGTTCACGAGGGCCGAAAGCGCGTCCTCCAGGGTTGCGTCCTTCATGCCATGCGTTATCGAGGGCAGCTTCTGCCTAAGCTCGAGAATGATCCTTGCCGCCGTCTTTTTCCCTATCCCCGGAACTGTTGAAAGAAGTGCCGCGTCCTCTTTTCCGACCGCTTCCTCGAACGCGCCCCCGGAGAACGCCGACAGGATGTTCAGGGCCAGCCTGGGGCCCACGCCGTTTACTCCCAGGAGCGTGCCGAAGACCTGCTTTTCGTGGTCGGAGCTGAAACCGTAGAGTTTTATGGCGTCTTCCTTCACGTGAGTGTGGATGTGCAGGAAGACCTCCGCCCCCTGCTCCGGCAGGGCGGCCGTTTCGCTTGCCGGCACGAATACTTCGTAACCCACGCCCTTCACGTCGATCAGGACCATTCCGGTCTTCTTGCCAATGAGCCTTCCGCGAAGCGCGCCTATCATGAGGGCAGGCCCCGCCTGTTCAAATGGCAGAGCGCCAGCGCCAGGGCGTCCGCCCCGTCCGTGCTCGGGCAAAAAGAAAGGTCCAGGAGTCTTTTGATCATGGCCTGCACCTGGGTCTTTCCGGCCCTGCCGTACCCCGTCACCGCCTTTTTGACTTCCAGGGGGCTGTACTCATAGACCGGCACTCCGCCCAGGGCCCCGGCCAGAAGCGCGATGCCCCTTGCATGCCCCAGGCTCAGGGCCGCGCGCACGCCCTTTGCAAAGAATATCTTTTCCACCGCGCAGGCCTGGGGAGAAAACTCGTTCATGACCTCCGTCAGCCCCCCGAACAGCTCCATCAGCCGGTGGGCGAGAGGGGCGCTGCTTGTCATCCGGATCCTGCCGGAACTTACGTAGAGGCATTCTCCCTTTCCGGTTTTTCGCACCACGCCATACCCGCAGTAGATGCTGCCCGGGTCTATCCCCATCACCAGCGCCTCTTCGCCCTCCCTATTTTTGCTTGCGGGGGGCTTCAAAGAGGATCTCTTCGACCATCTGGCAAAGGACGTGGCCAAGGGTCATGTGGGTCTCCTGTATCCGGGGCGTTTCGGAGGAGGGCACGACGAAGGCGAAGTCGGCCCTGGACGCCATCTTGGCGCCCTTGGCGCCCGTCAGGGCGACCGTCCTCAGTTTTTTCTTTTTAGCCACGTCCATCGCCTTCAGGATGTTTTGCGAGTTGCCGCTGGTGCTCAAGGCCATGACGATGTCGTTTTCCCCGGCCAGGGCCTTCAGTTGCTTGGCGTATATCTCGGAGAAATCGTAGTCGTTGCCTATGGCGGTGATGACGGCCGTGTCCGTGGTCAGGGCCAGCGCCGGAAGAGGGGGCCTCTCCATCATGAAGCGGTTGACGAACTCACCCGCGATGTGCGAGGCGTCGGCCGAGCTTCCGCCATTGCCGAATATTATCAGCTTTCCGCCCATGCTGAAGCACTCGGCCATCACGCCGGCCACCTCCGAGATGAGCCCGGCATTCTCCCTCGCGAATTTGGTCTTGACCTGCGCGCTTTCCTCGAAGATGCCGATTATCTTGTTTTTCATTCAATCGCCTGCCGTTCGTCCGCGCCCCGCCGCGGGGGTTTTTGTTTTTTCAATGGGTACATTTTAAATGGCCCGCTTTGCGGCTGTCAATGAGTCCAAACCCTTGATGCAAGCAGTTTTCCGGGCCGGAGCGCCCCTTGACAAACGCATTTTCTTCCTGTTAGCTTATTCCCACGTTATTTGCATACATGTGAAAAGGGGGGTGGGCAGATGACTAAAACGGAACTGGTCGACAAAATATCATCACAGGCGGGGCTGTCCAAGGCCGACGCCGGCAGGGCGCTGGATGCGGTGCTTGACGGCGTCAAGGCGGCCCTGAAAAAAGGCCAGAAGGTCACGCTGGTCGGTTTCGGGACCTTCTTCGTCAGCAAACGCAAGGCCAGGAAAGGCCGCAATCCGCGCACCGGGACCGAGATAAAGATCCCCGCGATGAAGGTCCCGAAGTTTTCTGCGGGCAAGGGCCTGAAAGACAGCATCCGGTAGGGCGCTCGCGCGGAGGGGCGCGACCAATTTTTAAAGTTTTTTGCCGAAGCCGCCATTTTTCCGTCTTTTTTTAAATGGATAGCGGGCGTATTGCCCCTCGCCCCGGAAAACGGGTTTTTTCCGGGGGACCCCTGTAGTCGGTTTGCCACTGGTGGCTCGCCACTGGTGGTTTGCCACGGGGTCAGGCGCGCGGACATAATTAAAAAACTTCCTTGCATTAGATT
>JAJYGJ010000142.1 GCA_021790695.1 Nitrospirota bacterium
CTGGTGGCGCACAAGGAGCTGTGCGTCTGCCAGTTGATGGCGGTGCTCGGCGTCTCCCAGCCCCTTATCTCGCGGAACCTGGGTGTGCTGAAGGCCGCGGGCCTTCTCATATCCAGGCGGGAAAAGAAGCTCATGTTCTACAGGCTGCGGCCGGATTTGAGCGGTACTGGCCTCGGGTTCGCAAAGGCGATCCTCAAGACACTGGAAGATTCGGACAAGGCGGCGGAGGACAGGCTCTGTCTTACCGAGTGCCGGGAGTTCCAGAAGGCCACCGGGCGCTGCGACATGGAGTCCCTCCGCGAGTTCACGAGAAGAAGAAAACTCCGCGCCGCCGTCAAGGCCGGCGGCGTTCCTGCCGTAAAGACCGGCAAGGCCGCCAAATCCGAGGCGCGGACCGAGGGAGCGATATGAAACCTTATCTCTCTGCTTTTCTGGTTCTGCTCGTTTCGGGCCTGGCCTTTCCCTGGGGGGTCTACGGCGCGCCGGCGGGGCCGCCAGCGGCCTCGTCACTGGTGGCCTCGCCACTGGTGGCCTCGGAAGCGGTTGTCAGTCTCCGGCAGGCGGTGGACGCCGCCCTGAAGGGAAACCCGCAGATAAGGGCCAGCGACTGGGCGGTAAAGGCCTCCCGGGAAGCCGTGGGCGTCCAGGAGGGATATCTGTTTCCTTCCCTTTCGTTTTAGAGCCGCTATCTGAGGACTGACAACCCGACTTACGCCTTCATGGCGAAGCTGAACCAGCAGAGGTTCTCAAACTCCGATTTTGCGATTAACTCGCTTAACTCCCCCTCCGCCGTCAACGATTTCCAGAACAGTTTCAGGCTGGACCAGGTGATCTATTCCAGGAGGCTCTGGGCGGGGCTCAGCATGTCCAAGGAGGAGCGCGCGGCCCGGAAGCTGGATTTTGACAGGCTCAGGCAGAAGGTGACCATGGAGACGGTGAAGGCGTATCTCGGGGTGGTTACGGCGAAAAACGCCCTTGACGCTGCGGAAAAGGCGGTCGGGGACAGGACGGAGCACGAAAATCTGGCGAAGCTCCGGTACCAGGCGGGCCTCGGGCTTTATTCGGACGTCCTCAGGGCGGATGCGGCCCTGAAAGAGGCCCAAATGGGGCTGGCCCGGGCACAAAGCGGCTATGAGGTGGCTAAGCGGGCCCTCGGGCTTGTCATGGGCCGCACGGAAAGCGTCAATGCCGAGGGGTCGGGCTACAAGGTCTCCCTGGGACCCATCGGGTCCTACTATGCGACCGCCGTGAGCAGGCCGGATATATTGGCGATTGAGGCGAGATACAAAAAGGCGAAAAGCGCGGTTTCCTTCGCGGGCTCCGGCTACTTCCCGGAGATAGGCGCAACCGGAGAGTATCAGTGGAACGACCACAGAAGCCCCATCGACGGCGAGGGGTCCAGTTACCAGGTGGGCGCCTTCCTCAGGTGGGACATCTTCGACGGGACCAGGCGGGAGCACGAGGTGAGCCAGGCCAGGGCCGGCCTCAACGAAGTCCGGGAAGGCCTCGACGGGGCGAAAAAAGAGGCCCTGTTTGAGGTGTTCAGGGCCTATCAGGACGTGGGCGAGGCGGCCAAATCGCTCGACTTCGCCAAGGCGGAGCTTGCCTCGGCCAAGGAAGGCAGAAGGCTCGTGGAGCTGAGGTATAAAAACTCCCTCTCGCCTATCGTGGACCTCCTGGACTCCGAGGTCATGGTCGAGTCGGCAAGGACGGAGGCCATAATGGCGCAAAATAATCTCATGGAAAAATATTTCAACCTGGGTTTTGAAAGCGGCAGGATATCAGAATTCATAAACGAGGTGAGCGCGTACGGCTACACCGCGGGGCACGCCGCCCAATGAGCGATCATGATGAAAGAAACAAAAAATAAAAACAAAAACGAAAAATTCATAATGGTATCAGCTTGAAAAATAAGGGAGCGGGAATGAAAAAATCCTGGGTGGTTTTACTGGCAGCCTTGTCGGTCGCGGCGCTCGTCTCCTCCTGCGGGGGAAAGATAGGGCCCGGAAGCGTAAAAGTGCAAAGAAGGACGGTGGAGGGCGTAAAGACCGGCGTGGTCCGCCTGATGACCGTGCCTTCCTTTTACAGGACGTCGGGCATGATCGAGTCGAGGAACTCCTCGCTGGTCGCGGCAAAGGTCATGGGCGCCGTCACCTCCGTGCGCGTGGACAGGGGAGACAGGGTCAGGAAGGGGCAGATACTCCTAACGATCGAGGCGGCCGGCGCGCGGCAGCAGGTGGCCCAGGCCCGGCAGGCGGTTTTGGAGGCCGAAGAGGCTGGCAGGATGGCGGACGAGCAGAAGGCGCTGGCCGACACGACCTACATGAGATATAAAAGACTTCATGACGAGAAGGCCGTTGCGGACCAGGAGTTTGACGAGGTGAGCACCAGGCGCGCCGTGGCCGGCATTCAGGCGCGGCGGGCCGGGGCGGCCCTCGCCAGGGCGCAGGCCGCGTTTGCGCTGGCCGAGACCTATCTGGGATACGCCACGGTGCGCTCCCCGATAAACGGCATCGTGGTGGAAAAGAAGGTGGACGTCGGGAGCATGGCGACCCCGGGCGCGCCGCTGCTGGTCCTGGAAGAGCCCGAATACAGGGTCTCGGTTGCGCTCGACGAGCATCTCCGGGGCAAGGCGAGACCCGGCATGCCGCTCATGGTGCGGGTACCGGGGGCGGCCCTGGAAGAGACGGTCCCGATAACCCAGGTGACCCCCTGGATAGACCCGATGACGCGGACTTTTACGGTCAGGGCCCGGATGCCTTATTCCCCCTTGCTCCAGGGCGGGCTCTATGTGAAAGTCCTGGTGCCGGATGGGCGGAAAAAGGCCATTATGGCCCCCGCCTCCGCCATCGGGAGAAGGGGCGAGCTTGACTTCGCCTATGTGGTCGGCAAGGACGGCGTCCTCGAACTGAGGGCCGTAAGGACCGGCAGTGCGTATAAAAATTACGTGGAAGTGCTCTCCGGGCTTGCGCCGGGCGACCGCGTCACCGTCTCGGATTTTGACAGTCTGAGCCAGGGCCTGCGCCTGAAGGCGGCCCGTTAAAGGGAATTCCGTTGGACAATAACTTCAAGCCGTCTCCGGAATTTGAGAAAAGCCGCCGTCTGGGACTGTCGGGCAGGATCGCAAAGGCGTTTCTCACGTCTAAGCTCACGCCCCTGATAGTTGCGGCGGCCCTCCTGGCCGGGGTCTTCGCCGTCATCGTGACACCCAGGGAGGAGGACCCCCAGATACGGGTCCCCATGATAGACGTCTTCGTGGGCTACCCGGGGGCCTCCGCGCACGAGGTCGAAAACCTGGTCACAAAGCCCATGGAGCGGCTCATACACGAGATACCCGGCGTCAAATACATCTATTCCACAAGTTCGCACGGCGGCAGTCTCATCATAGTCAGGTACAAGGTGGGCGCCGACGTGGAGAAGAGCCTGGTGCAGCTTTACACGAAGCTCATGTCCGGCTACAACCGGATACCGCCGGGGGTCAGCCGGCCGCTTTTAAAGCCGGAAAGCATCGACGACGTGCCGGTCCTGGTTTACAACCTCTGGTCCGGCAGTTACCGGCCCTACGAACTGCGGCGCATCGCGGAGGAGCTTGCGGACGTGCTCAGGCAGGACAGGGACGTCTCGAATGTCACCATAACCGGCGGACCGGAGCGGCAGGTGCTGGTGCGGCTGGATTCGGCAAGGCTCAAGGCATATAACCAGTCCGTTTTCAGCATAGCGCATGCGCTCAGGAGGGCCAATTTCGCAACCCCGGAGGGGTCCTTCAACGACAACAACGAGAACTTCCGCGTGCAGGCGGGGGGCTTCCTCAAGAGCGCGGACCAGGTCGGGGGCGTGGTGGTCGGCGTCTCAAACGGCAGGCCGGTTTATCTGAAAGACGTGGCCACGATCAGCGACGGCCCGCATGAACCCGAAAATTATGTCTTCATGGGTCTGGGTCCGGCCTTCCCGGAAAAGGAGAAACCGGGCGGCGGGCATGAGCGGGTAACGCTGTCCAATCCCAACGGGCTCTTCAGCGCCGTGACTATCAGCGTGGCCAAGAAAAAAGGCACCAATGCGACCTTTCTCGCCGAGAGGCTCAAGGGCAGGATAGAGGCGACAAGGGGGCAGCTCATACCCGCCGGCGTCCATATAAACGTGGCCAGAAACTACGGGCGGACGGCCGAGCAGAAATCAGACGAGCTCCTGGAGCACATGCTCATAGCGACCATTTCGGTCGTCCTCCTCATGGCGCTTGCCCTCGGATGGAGGGAATCCATCGTGGTGGCCGTGGCTGTCCCGGTGACCCTTTCCCTCACGCTGCTCATAAATTACCTTTACGGCTACACCCTGAACCGGGTAACGCTGTTCGCGCTCATTTTTTCAATCGGCATACTGGTCGATGACGCTATCGTGGTCGTGGAGAACATCCACAGGCATTTCAAGCTCTACGGGCCCGGCAAACACAAGGTCGCCCGCGCCGTGGACGAGGTCGGCAACCCCACCATACTGGCCACCTTCGCGGTCATCGCGGCCCTGCTGCCGATGGCCTTCGTGAGCGGACTCATGGGCCCGTACATGAGGCCCATACCGGTAGGGGCGTCGGCCGCGATGATATTCTCGCTGCTGATCGCGTTCATAGTGAGCCCCTGGATGAGTTACAAGGTCCTCAAAAACGTAAGGCACACGAAGTCCGGGGAAAAAGAGGAGAAAAAAGAGCTTCAGAGACTGGACCGTATCTATTACAAGACGATCTATCCGCTGCTTGAAAACAGGAAGAAGCGCCTTGTGGTCTTTGGCGGGGTCGTGGGTTTGCTGCTCGCGGTTGTCATGATGGTTCCCCTGAGGGTGGTCTCGATGAAGATGCTGCCCTTCGACAACAAAAACAGCCTCCAGGTGATCGTGGACATGCCGGCCGGCACGACGCTCGAGAACACCGGCAAGGCGGTCACGGCGATGGGGGAATATCTGCGGACCGTGCCGGAAGTCAGTGATTTTCAGCTTTACGCGGGCACGGCATCCCCCTTCAATTTCAACGGGTTGGTCAGGCACTATTACCTCCGGCGGGGCCCCGACGTCGCGGACATCCAGGTGAACTTCGTGGACAGACACCGGAGGACGGCCCAGAGCCACGACATCGCGGAGAGGATCAGGCCGCCGCTGGACCGCATCGCGGCCCTTTACGGCGCAAACATAAAGATTGCGGAGGTGCCGCCCGGCCCTCCCGTCCTGGACACACTCGTGGCGGAGGTCTACGGGCCGAGCCTCGGGGGGCAGATCGGCCTGGCCGGGAAGGTGCGGCACATATTCGAGACGACCCCGGGCGTGGTCGACGTGGACTGGTACGTGAAGGCGCCCCAGCCCAAGCTCACGTTTAGGGTGGACAAGGCCAAGGCGGCCCTGAGCGGGGTCTCGACCGAAGCGGCGGCGGAGACTTTGAGCGCGGGCCTCTCCGGGCTTCCGGTCGGGCTTGCCCACATAAAAGATGAAAGGGACCCGGTCCCGATCGTGCTCAGGCTGCCGGAGGCGGAGCGCTCGGGCACGGGCAGCCTGCTTGCCCTCACGGTGCCGGCAAAGGACGGCAGTCCGGTGCCGCTCGGCGAGATCATGAGCGTGAAGCCGGGCGTCATCGATCAGCCCATCTACCGCAAGAACCTGCACAGGGTGGTCTACGTGATCGGGGACGTGTCCGGACATATGGCAAGCCCGGTCTATGCGATCCTCGCGATGAGGAAAAAGCTGGCGGCGCTCACCGCGGACGGCCGGCCGGTTGAGCAGTATTACACGAAGCAGCCCGGTCTGGACGATCATTACGCGGTCAAATGGGACGGCGAATGGCAGATCACCTACGAGGTCTTCCGCGACATGGGCATCGCCTTTGCCGCCGTGCTCGTGCTCATCTATATCCTGGTCGTAGCCTGGTTCGGCAGTTTCACCATTCCGCTTGTCATAATGGCGCCCATACCGCTTACGCTGGTGGGCATAATGCCGGGGCATTTGCTCTTCGGGGCGTTTTTTACCGCCACCAGCATGATAGGCTTTATCGCGCTGGCGGGCATCATCGTCAGGAACTCGATACTGCTTGTGGATTTCGTGCACATGGAATGGGCGGAGTGCGACGACCTCAAAGGCGCCCTCGTACGGGCCGGGGCGGTGAGGTTCCGCCCCATAGCGCTCACGGCGGCCGCGGTGGTGGTTGGTTCGTCCATGATAATTTTCGACCCCGTGTTTCAGGGTTTGGCGATATCGCTGATGTTCGGGGCAGTCTCCGCGACGGCGCTTACGCTCGTCGTCGTGCCGCTTCTCTACTACGAATTCTACAAGGGGAAGCCCTGCCCGATGAAAAAAGAAAAGGAGGAGGAAGATGATGTATCTTCTTAAGACCGATTCATGGTACCTGGAGAGGGCCGTGTTCCTTGCGGCCGGCATTGTGGTGCTGCTCTCCCTCGGCCTCGGGCTTCTCTTGAGCCCGTACTGGCTGATGCTTACCGCCTTTGCGGGCATAAACCTGGTGATTTTCGCCTTGTCCGGTTTCTGCCTCATGGCGAACATCCTCAGGAAATTCGCGGGCCTTGTCCCCCGCCTGGGGAGGTGATTCAAACGGGCTCGCTTTACAACTGTCTCTGCCCGGCTTGTGGAAGCATCTGGCCGGCATATCTCGAAGACGAGAAGGACGCCGCGTCACGTGTCTGCCCCGGTTGCGGCTCAAGCGGCCTGAAGGCGCTTCCAAAGGACGTCTTCGGCACTTGAGGCCCGGGCTGTTAGAAGGGCCGTGCGCCCTTTGAAACCTGTCCCCCAAAAAAATCGCTTCCGTCGAAATTGCCGCGGATAGAGGCGCAGGAGCGGCGCAAAGCCGGGCAGGGCGCTTCATGACGCGAAAGTGAAGCGAGAGCAAGGTTTCATCCTGAAAGAAACGCTCTTGACGAGCGATGCCGGGTGTGAAGTCCCCCTTCCATTCCACCCCCCCCGGGCCATTTCAACGGATACTAAAGTATACCCTGTAGCTGAGCATGAGCTTGATCACTTGTAGAACGCAGGTTACAACCAGTATTGAACAGTGTCTAAGTAAAGCTTTGCTGCCCGATACCCTTGACAACATGCCCGGCAACTGGGTATAAAATAACGCCTGGACTAAGGGGAGGGAAAAGGGCTTGAGTGGCCCATACACGCATGGATCAGGCTACAAAAGACCAGCTTAAGAAAAATTATTATTTAACACTCTTCCTTGGTTTTTCGATGGCATTTTCAATCGCCATTTATCTGGTTGCTGGAAATTTTATTTTGTCTCTCAATTCTAATCTTATGAACTCTAATTAACAGACTAAACTAGCAAATATGATTTCCCTACGTATGGAGGTTTCAATGTTCAAGAAAATTACTCAATCTCTTTTCACAATCGGAATGTTTATTCTTTTCCTTTCAGTTGCGGCATTAGCACAAGAGCAAAAGAAACCGATGGAGAAGATGGAAAAAAAGACGGCAGATCACTCCAAGTGTGTTGACTCGACAAAATGCGATTCCAAAGGAACAGCTTCTGCCGAAGTAAAAATCTGGAACAAGGTTTGTCCAGTAATGGGCGAAGATGTTGATCAGCAAGTACAGACCATAGAATACAAAGGCAAAACAGTCGGTTTCTGCTGCAAAGGTTGCGCTGCAAAATTCAAAAAGGAACCAGAAAAATACATGAAGAATTTAAGTGAAGACGGAGCCAAATATTTAGGTAGTTAATCCCTCATTAACCCGGGGAATCATCCCCGGGGCTTGTTTCCTCGCCATCCCCTCCTCATTCTACCACTTCTACAGATTTTGGAACTTAGTTCTCCTCTTTTTCGTTATTTGGATAGTTACTCTAAATATGAAAGTCGTTATATGAGGAAGAGAGTTG
>JAJYGJ010000154.1 GCA_021790695.1 Nitrospirota bacterium
CAGTGCTTTTTCCGGGCAGACGATCTCCCCGTGTCGCGCGTCCGGGTAGAGCGCCCCGGCAAAGCCCACGTTAAGGACCAGGTCCGGTCTTTGCGCCCGGAGCATCCTGCCCGCGCGGACGCCTGCGTTTTTTACCCCCATCCCCGTGAGCGCGACGGTTATTTTTTTGCCCCCGAAAGCGGCCTGAAAGTGTTTTCGACCGTCCATCTCGTCCGTTTTCCGCGCGCCCAGTTGCCGGGTTATATGTTTGATCTCGCCGTCCAGCGCGGCAAAGATCATTATTTTCATCCCCGAACCCCTCTCGTGCCGGATTGATCTTCCCCGCGGCAATTTTTGCCCACGGGCATACGCTCGCTGTCCATTTTATCACGAACGGTTCTTTTTTATTCCGGTATGATGTAATTTAAGACATGCCGGAAATTCACAGGATTTTTGAGGGCATTTTTCTTTCGCTCATGGCCGCTGGTGGAGTTTACACCATCATTGCCCTTTTCAGTGTCCTTGCGGCGGGGCGCGAGGGGAAAAAGATGGGGCGGACAGACCGCGCGGGAGGGCAATCCGGGCAAATGTGGGCTGCTCAGCCCGGAGTGTCCATATTAAAACCCCTCATGGGCGCGGACGAGGGGCTCAGGGAGAACCTGGAGAGTTTTTGCAGGCAGGACTATCCTTGTTACGAGGTCCTGCTCGGGGTAAGGAGCACGGAAGACCCCGCTTACCCGTTTGCCGAAGAGATAACCCGGATGTACCCGCATCTGGCGCGCATCGTGATCAGCGGCCGGGACCTGGGCGCGAACCGGAAGGTCTCAAACCTTTACGGCCTTCAACAAAACGCGAGGTATGACCTGGTTGCCGTCAGCGACAGCGACATGAGGGTGGAAGGCGATTATCTTGAAACGATTGTCGGTGAATATCTGGGGCGGGAAGGCACGGGGCTCGTGACGTCGCTTTACAGGATATCCGGGCCGGCTACGGCCGGGGCGGCGTTCGAGTCTCTGACGATCGCCCTCGATTTCATCCCCGCGGTGCTGACCGCCCGGAGGCTTGAAGGGGGATTGAGCTTCGGTCTTGGCGCCTCGATGCTTTTTTCAACAACGGCATTCGAGCGGACCGGCGGTTTCAGGGCGATCGCGGACTACCTTGCCGACGATTACCAGATCGGGCGCAGGCTCTGGCGGGACGGCCGCGGGGTTTTACTTTCGGGATACGTGATGGAAGACATGGCGGGCCGGATGACCGTGCGCCAATATATTGCCCATCAGCTCAGGTGGGCGCGGACTTACAGGGCGTCCAGGCCGAAGGGATATCTCGGATACGGCGTAACGCATCTTTTCGCATGGTCCGCCTTTTTCTTTTTCCTCCGGCCGGGGGCGCTGTCGCTTTCGGCCCTTGCGCTCGCCTTTTTCCTGCGGGCGGCGACCGGCCTTGCGGTGTACCGGAAGTTTATCGGCCGGAAGGGGCCGGAATGGTTGAAATGGCTTTTTCTCCTGCCGGCGAAGGACATGATGGGTTTCGGCGTATGGGCGGCGAGCTTTGCCGGCCGCAGGGTCCAATGGAGAGGGCAGACATACAGCGTAACCCGGACGGGCAAGCTCAGAAGGCAGTAAATTTCCGCAAAATCCCCCATCACCGGGTCAGATTTCAGTCCTCCGCCCCGGGGGCAAAAACAGGATTTCCAACTCCAAAAAACCGTGATTTCGGGCCGGCGTTATTTTTTACCCGGAATAGTGTAACATGTTTACCATGGCCACGTTTACGCAGATCACGGAGAGGATCGAGTCGAAGAAAGCCGATTACGCGGCGTACAATTTTACGCAGACCGAAAGCACCGCCTTCAAGACCTTCTTCGATCTCGCCCAGGAGTACGATGACATGGAGGATTTTTATTACCTCTGCGTGGCGGTTCCAAAGGCCTTTTTCGGGCTTGAGGCGAGGCTCTACGTCATGGACGCGAAGACCGGGGAGTTCCCGATGGTCTCCGGCACCCCCGGCGCCGCTGCCCAGGGCCCGCAACTGGTCCTCACACCCCCTCCGGAAGGGCACGCCTATTTAAACGGCAGCTTCGTAATGTGCATAAAGGGCAAAAAAATCCACATGGAGGAGTTGCCGTTTACGGCGAAGGACAATGTTCTGGGCCTGCTCGAGATATGTTCCGCCTCCGGGTTCGACGCGCACAAAGAGCTTTTCTTCGAAAAATACGCCAACCGCATAGGTTTTAACATACATAACCGCCTGATCCTCGAAAGAAACGTCGAACACCTTAAATTCATCAAGGCCCTCGTAAGCGACATCGAGCACAACATCATTGTGCCCAACATGGTCTACAAGCTCTACCTCCGCAACCTGAAGGGCCTCATAGGGAAAAACCTGGAAGTGGAAAATGCCATCAAGGCCCGCCCTCCGGGGGACGGCAGGATCGGGGCCTTTGTGGCCGAGATGTCCGAGATCAACCAGTACCTGAAGACTGAGCTTGGCAACCTGGAGAGGCATTACATGAACATGAGCCTGTTCCTGGAAACGCTTCTCCGGAGGAGCCATTTCGACAAGGGACGGCTGACCTTAAGGACGAAACCGTGCAGGATGAAGGAGGACGTCGTGCAACCCCAGCTTGAAAGGTACGCCTCGCAGTTCAGGGAGATGGGGATCACGGTGGACGACCGTTTCAGCGGCATCCCCGAAAGGGACATCATCACGGTCGTGGACGTCGGGCTGATGGCCCAGGTTTATTCGAATCTTTTCTCCAACGCCCTGAAATACACCCGGGAAGTCACCGAATCCTCCGGCCTGAAAGTGAAATATATCTCTTACGGACGGCAGCTTCTGAAGGACTATTTCGGGACCGGCAGGGACGGGATAAAATACAACGTGTTCAATACCGGCCCCCACATCGGCGCCGATGAGCGGGGCAGGCTGTTTGAAGACGGTTTCAGGGGCGCAAACTCAAAGGACAAGCCGGGCACCGGGCACGGTCTTGCCTTCATAAAAAACGTCATCGAGCTGCACGGCGGCGTGGCAGGCTACGAGGCCACGCCCCAGGGCAACAACTTCTATTTCATCCTTCACAAATAGGCCATAATAGGGGGGCGATAAAAGATGTTTCATACCGGAAAGTCTTCGGGCCTTCTAGTGTCGTTTTCGCTTTTTCTGTTTTTGTCCTTTTTCGCCGCAACGGGAAGCGCAAAGGCAACGGCCGCAGCCGGGGAAAAAGCAACGGCCTGTCCGGAATATGGCCTTTTCGTTTCCTTTAATCTTCAAAAGCATCTGGTGGAGGGGGACGCGGTGATAGAGGTTCCCCCGGCTGGGATAGAGATATCCATGACCGGCCTCCGCATGAAATACCTGGGCTTTAACGGCGATCCGGTGCCGGACCCCGCGGGGGATTGGCTCCGGATAAACCAGAAAGGCCGTCTTGAAATCAGGTACGAAAGGGTCGTTGCGGGCGAGTTTGCGGCAAATCCTCTCGCTGAGGGCGCTTTTTCGGGCGACATGATAAGCGGCAAGGGGATATTTCTTACCGGGAACTGGTATCCGCGGGTCCGCGGGGTTGCCCTTTACCGGCTGAAGGCCCTGGTGCCCGACGGCTTCAGGGCCGTCTCCGAGGCCGATGAGATAACCGTTTCGGAGGCGCGGGGAGGCAGGCTTTATTCGTTTGATTTCCCTCACCCGGCCCAGGGCCTGGAGCTTGCGGCCGCGCACTTTGCAGTCACGAAGGCAAGTTTCGGGGGCGTGGATATCTACACCTATCTTTTCCCGAAGGACGCGGGGCTTGCCGGGCAGTACATCGAATACACGAAGAAGTACCTGGGGATGGATGAAAAGGCCCTTGTCCCGTATCCGTACAAGAGGTTTTCTGTCGTGGAAAACATCTTCCCGACGGGCCTTTCCATGCCGACCTTCACCCTGCTTGGGGCCGCGATCATCCATTACCCCTTTGTCCTTGACGAATCCCTCGGGCACGAGATAACCCACCAGTGGTTCGGCAACTGGGTCTATGCCGATTTAGAAAAGGGCAACTGGCTTGAGGCCATAACGGTCTATATGTCGGACTACCGCTACGCCTGCATGCGGGGCGAGGGACGGCAGTACAGGAAAAAGGCGCTCACGGATTTCCAGAGCTACGTCCACGCCGGCAACGATTTTCCCCTGAGGCGGTTTTATGAGAGGACGGACCCGGCAAACGCGGCTATAGGGTACGGCAAGGGCATGATGCTCTTTTACATGCTTGAAAAAATCGTGGGCCATGATGTCTTTTACAAATCATTAAGGGCGTTCATAAGGGAAAACGAATGGAGGGCCGCCGGCTGGGACGGCATTGAAAAGGTCTTTGAAAAAGAATCGGGCATGCGGCTGGGCTGGTTTTTCAGTCAGTGGCTGGACCGGAAAGGAGAGCCAGCCCTGGAAGTCGAAGGCGCGAAATTTCTTGTATCAAACGGGGTGCCCACGGTCAGCCTGGACATGGCGCAGCAGGGCAAGCCGTACCGCCTTGCCCTGGGCGTCAGGATATTTGCGGGCGGCAGGCCGGTCAAGTCCGCCACCATAGTGCTTGACGCCCCGAGGCAGAAGTTCCAGTGGGCGCTGAACGAAAGGCCGGACTCACTGGTCATTGACGGGGATTACGAGGTAATGCGAAGGCTTTCCCGGGATGAGTTCCCCCCGCTCATATCGAGGCTTTTGGGCAGCGAAAAGCGCGTCGTTGTCTACGGGGCGGCGCAGAAGGGCAAATACGCGTCGCTTCTTGCCGGCTTCAGCCAGGATGGTTTTTCCCTCAAGGAGGAAAAGGACATTACAGACAAGGACATCCGGGATTCCTCGCTCCTTGCGCTCGGGCCGGGGAGCCCGGTTTTAAAGAGGCTTTTCGGGAAAGTGGAAAGTCCGGAAGTGGAAAACCCGGCCGCGGGCTTCGTTCTCGCGGTCAGGAAAAACCCCCTGAACGTCCGGAATGTCGTGGCCATGGCCTGGGGCCGGTCCAAACATGAGGTGGATATGGCTGCGCCGTTGATATTTCATTACGGCGGATATTCGACCATCACCTTTTCGGCCGGTAAAAACACCGGGAAGAAGACGGCTGCCAGCCCGGACGGCATCGCGGTCCGGCTTTCGGCCCCCGTGCTCGCGGTTGCTTCCGCAAACTTGGAACTGGACGGCGTCATAAACGCCGTGAGCGCCGCCCCGGTCATATTCATAGGGGAGCGGCACACGTATTACGGGGACCACATGGCGGAACTGGACGTCATAATGGCCCTCCACAGGATGGGCAGAAGGTTCGCCATCGGGATGGAGATGTTCCAGATACCGGTTCAAAAGAGCATAGATGATTTCATCGCCGGTAAGATCAGCGAGAGGCGGTTTTTAAAGGAGACCGGGTATTTCAGCAACTGGGGCTACAACTATGACCTCTACAGGCCCATACTGGAGTATGCGAGGGCCAACGCCATTCCGGTGGTTGCCCTGAATATCAGCAAGGAGATTGCCGACAAGGTGGCCCATGGGGGCCTGGAAGCGCTTTCCCCGGCCGAAAAAAAGCAAATCCCCCTGAGCATGGACATGTCTGACGCGAAATACAGGAAAGAGCTTGAAGGGATATTCGCCACGCACCCGAAGGGCATCTCATTCCCGTATTTCTATCAGGCCCAGATACTTTGGGACGAGACGATGGCCCGCTCTGTCGCGCGGTATCTGGGGGAACACCCCGGCAGCCAGATGGTTGTGCTGGCCGGCGCCGGCCATATAGCCTACGGCTACGGGATACCGGGCAGGTTCGGGAGGCGCACGGGCAATAAATATGTGACGCTCGTAAACGGCTCCTATGACCGTGGGGTCGCGGATTACGTCCTCTTTCCGGAGTACCGGGAGGCCCCGGAGGCGCCGATGCTTGGGATCGTCGCCCGAAGGCAGTCGAAGGAGGGGGTGGAAATAGAGGAGGTTGTCCCCGGCGGACCCGCCATGATGGCGGGGTTGCGCGCAGGCGACCTGATAGTCTCGATAGATGACTGGAAGGTAAGTTCGGTATCGGACGTGAAGATCGCCCTTTTTGACAAGGCGCCCGGGCAGAAGGTGACGGTGAAGGTGCGAAGAAGGCGGTTCCTGATCGGCCGGCATGAGATGGCGGTAAAGGTCACTCTTTAAAGCGCTTTTTGAGCTTTTTTGAACTTGCAATTCCCTGCGGCTCGCCACGGGGTGATTCATTTGAAAAGCGGGCGGCCCCCGGTCTTCAGTGTTCGTCCGGAGGCCGCCCGCTTTTTTTGCCAGGTTTTTCCGCTTAAGCGATCCGCGGCGACTGATCGGGTTCTTTTTTCACCAGGAAGACGGAGCAGGGTAGTTTTCGTATAAGCTCATCCGTGCTCCGGCCGAAAAGCATGTGCTCCATCCGGTTTTCGGGATGCCCGGACAGGACCAGCAGGTCGATGTCGTTTTCCCGGACCGTTTTTATTATCTCTTTCGTGGGTTCGCCTTCCACGACCATTTCGGTTATCTTTATGCCTTTTTTGTCCTCGGCGGCCACCATATCGTGCAGCTTTCGTTTCGTGTCCTCAACGAGCTTTTTGTATTCCTGTTCGAGGTTCCAAATGGGAAGGCTCCATCCCTCCAGTGAAAATCCAAAGGGGTTCCAAATCGCGTGCATCAGGAAAAGTTCGGCTCCCGTGTCCCGGGCCAGGGAAAGGCCGTAATGAAAGGCCTTGAGCGAGGCCTTTTCCATCCTGCTTACTACCAGTATCCGTTTGACGTCTTCCATAAAATGCCTCCTTCTTGGGGTTTCAGTCTGAAATTATTAAATAATATTTAAATAATGTGAACTATTTTGCCCCGAATGTCCAGCAATTTTTGGCCGGGCGACGCGGCCGCTCCCCCTCGCCGGCACGGACCGGCGCCAGCCGGACAGGGCGGGCAGTTTTCCGGTTGGGAACCTGGCCCGGGTCGGGGGCGGAACCGGCACTTGCAAAATTCATCCCGCATGGGCGATCATATCCACATGGACGAGGCAACCAGGAAGGCCTGCGGCGGCGATGCCGTAAAAGTTCATTACACCGGGAAATTCAGCGACGGGTCCGTCTTCGATTCATCGAAGGACAGGGAACCGCTCCAGTTCACCATCGGCGCCGGCCAGCTCATCGCCGGCTTCGAGAAGGCCGTGGAGGGCATGGCGGCGGGCGAGACAAAGACAGTCATGATCCCCCCCGGCAGCGGCTACGGCGCCCGCAGGGAGGAACTCGTCTTCAGGGTGAAAAAGGAGCATTTTCCGCCGATGATCGAGCAAAAAATCGGCGTTTTTCTTGAACTGAGACAGCCTGACGGCGGCATTGTCGAGGTGCAGATCTCCGATATCACCGCGGATTTGGTGGTCCTGGACGGCAATCATCCCCTCGCGGGAAAAGACCTGCACTTTGATATAGAACTGGTCGCGATCTCCGGTCCCGCCGCGGTCTGATGTTTCTTTTCCCTCCCTTCTTTTTCTTTCCGGCCTGTTTTCCGCATTGACTTTTTCACTTTTAATGGTAGCTTTTTAAGGTGGAATCGATCTAACCTTTATAAAGCCTGTTATGCCGCAATCCTGCCGCGGGCGGGATTGGCGGGACGGGTCAAGCCGGGAATGACGAACAGAGACCGATAAAAAAGTGGAAAAAGTAATTTCGGGATACGGGGATGGGGCCTCCGCGATCAGGTTTTGGCCCCTGGCGCTCTATTTCTTCCTGGTGGTCGCCACCGCCGCGGGCATGATAGTGATCTCATACATGCTCGGGCAGCGCCACCGCGAAAGGGCCACGGGGCAGCCCTATGAGTCGGGCATAGTCTCCACCGGCACGGCCCGCCTTCGCTTCGGCGTGAGGTT
>JAJYGJ010000174.1 GCA_021790695.1 Nitrospirota bacterium
GTGGTGCAGTTCGTGCCATCCGGACGGAAAGGGCCTCGAAAAAGCGGGGCTTCGGGGCAGGAAGGAATGGACGAACCCCGGCGGGACATGGCTCTCCATCGAAGATACGAACAACGTATGCATCATGATGGCCCTCAAGGGGAAAACCATTGACCCCGGATCAAGGGAGATGAAAGACCTGACAGCCTATGTCCGCTCGCTAGCCAGGAGAAAATAAAGGCTGTGAGATACGGGGCCTTTTGTTTTTCCTGAAAGACTTCAGGCCCCTTCGAACTCCTTCGCCGCCTCGGCCGCCTCTTTGTCTATCTTCTCGTTTCTCATGACTGACAGGAGCGCCGAGACCAGGTTCAGGACTATAAGAGTTATGAGCACCATCGTGAAGCCTTTCATGAAGGCGCCTACCTTTACATCAATCGGCATCGTGCTGCGGAATATCTGCCGGGCGTTGGCGTATCCCTTTTCGGCCACGTATTGGTGCTCCAGGGAAGCGAATATGAGGCCGGAGATGTCCACGCCGAATATGAGCCCCAGCGAGCGCATCATGTTCAGCAGAGCGCCTGCGACCGAGAGCTTGTCCTTGGGAGCGGCGCCCATTATGGAGCTGTTATTGGGCGGCGTGAAAAATCCCATTCCCATGCCGAGCATTATAAGGATACCCACGAGATAGACGATATGGGAACCCGTGCCGAGCATCAACAGCAGGAAACAGGCGAGGGCACACAGAAGCATGCCGGTCGTGGTCATCAGCCTCGGGCCGCGTCTGTCGGAAACACTGCCCGCGATGGGGGCCACGAACGCCATCGCAAGCGGTATGGGCGTAAGGAGGCTGCCAGTGAGGGCGACGCTATAGCCCACCACTCTTTCCAGGTAGAAAGGCATCAGAAACATTATCGCGAAAAGCACGTAATAGGAGAGCATGCCTGTGAAATTGCCCGCGGAGAAGGTGAAATTCCTGAACATCTTCAGATCGACAAGAGGGTATTTGACCTTCATCTCCGTGATTATGAAGAGGGCAATCAGGACGGCCGCAAGCCCGAAGTAGAGCATGATCGTGGGCGAATGCAGGCCCAGCTTGACCAGCTTGTTGAAGCCCAGCACCAGGAAGAGAAGCCCGCCGGAGAACAGTGCGGTCCCGACGTAATCCACCGTCTCTTTCTGCTCCTTCTTCTTGTCGCGCGGCAGGATGAGGAGACCGGCCAATGTGCCAAGGGCGCCTATCGGGAGGTTCACGTAGAATATATACCGCCAGCCTATCGCGGATATGATGAGGCCGCCCACAAACGGGCCGACAGCCATGGCGACGGCCTGCGTGGCCCCCTGGATGCCGATGGCCCTGCCCCTTTCATAAGCAGGAAAGGCCGCGGTTATTATTGCGACCGCATTTGCCTGCAGGAGCCCGGCCCCCACTGCCTGAAGCACGCGCGAGCCGATGAGAAACTGCATCGAAGGGGCCATTCCGCAAAAGAAGGAGCCGATTGTGAAGACGACGAACCCCGTGTTATAAAGCTTGGAGCGTCCATACATGTCGGCCAGTCTTCCAAAGAGCGGCAGGAAGATGGTGAGCGTGAGCATGTAGGCCATCGCAGTCCATTCGACCAGCGCCATGCTGACATTGAAGTCGGTCTTCAGCGTGGGCATCGCGATGTTGACGATGCTCACGTCCAGGGCGGACATGGTCGCGCCTATGAGAACGTTGACCAGTATGAACCATTTCCAGCTTGGTTTCGAGAAGAAATACGGGTGCGGAAACTGAAACTTTTCACTCATTACAAAAACCCCTCCTTGGGAAATCAAATTTATGTTTCATGTCCGGTCCGGACCGCTGCATCCGACCGTGCCGGTGCCCGGGCGACCACTCCTTGCCATATACGGATTGGTCTGCTCAGGCCGATGTCCGGGAAGCCCTGCTCCCCGGAGCCGGCAGCGCTCCCGCCCGGAGCTTTTATTAAATAACGCTGCCACCTACAAATTACCTACAGATTTCACGAAATTCCCGGCTATGGAAGGATTAAAAAAATAAATAGCTTACCTTTATTCAAGGTGGAAGGCCTTGTTAAAAAATGGATTTATAGATTTTCTCTGTAACCACGGAGGGTTTGAGGCCAAGGGTTTCGAAGAGCGTCCTACGGCACCTCTCATAGGCGCGGGCCGTCTCGGCGCGTCTGCCCAGGCCGATCTCGCAGTACATCAAATTCTGATAGAGTTCCTCGATAATGTTGTCCAGTTCCAGTCCCTTTTCGAATTTCTGCACGGCCGCCTCCAATTGGCCGTTCCGCATGAGGTGTTTGCCTAAATCCATGATTAACCTAAGCAATCTGCTTTTCACCTTTTCGCGCATCATTATCGCCCAGCCCAGCCATAGCTCGGACGGCAGGAAGTCACCCTTGTAGAGGGCTATCGCCTTTTCGGTGAGGTCCAGGGCGGTCCCGGCCCCGCCAGCCTCGCCGGCCGTTTTCAATTCGTTTTCAGCCTGCTCCATGATCCTTGAGATCGCCTTTAAATCCGTCCAGCAGTATTTTTCATCCAGACTGCATAGGCCGCCGCTCACCCGTACGGCCTTCTCCCCGATCAACTTTCGCAGGCGAACAAGGTTTATCTCATAGGACTTGTGCGCCAGGTCCCCTTCAGCATCGGGCCAGAGCATGTCCGTAATCCTTGCTTCGGGGATGTCCTGATGATTCAGGGCGATCAATACCTTTAAAAGTGTGAGGGGTTTTTGCCGGGCCTTCCCCTTGAATTCGAGCGCCCGTCCGTCCCGGACGACCCGGAATTCCCCGAATGTATAAACCTTTACCGGCCAGGGCCAGCCCTCCACTTCCACCGGGCAGGCATATTTCGCGAGGCCCCGTCTGTGCACCAGCCGCCGCGTGTATTCCGGCTCTATCCCGGCCTCAAGCGCCCTGGCCGCAAGGCGGGCCATGGCATGCGCGTCCCACCACCAGATGAAGCCCATGTAATTGTGCTTGCGTCCAAGGCGAAACCCTTCGCGAAGGTATTCAAGCGCGACAGTCTCCTCACACGTGTCGAAAGAGAACTGCGCTTTGGCAAGGAGGCACATGAATTTCAAGACGTCAGAGCCGGCCGACAGTTCCTCGCACGACCGGATACATTTTCGCGCCTCTTCGAATTTCCCGAGGGCGTGCTTCACCTGCGCCAGTTCGTAATAGCACAGAGCGATTGCATAGACAAACCCCGTCTTCTCGATTTCCCGCGCGGCCTCGGCGTATACCTCGGCCTCCGCCAGGTTGCCGGCGAGGAATTCACGATGGCCCGAGACGTGAAGGAACTGGCAAAAGCCGATCCTCGGGCGGAAACAGACCCACGTTTTTTCATGCAGAAACCCGTCGGCCCTCGCAAAATCTCCCGCGATCAGCGCGGCCATGGCGCCGATCATCGACTGATCTCCGCCCATGATGCGGATGCCGGTCCTGTCGGCGGTTTCGCGCATGGCGTCAATCTCCGCAAGCGCCTTTTCCGGGTCCGGAGCGATGAACACATTCAGGGGCGTATGCAAAAGCATCGAGAAGATCTTTAAAAAAGGCGGCACATCCGGCGATCCGGCCGCCGCGAGAAGCTCCCCGGCCAACAATATGAGCTTACTGTTTTCCCCACGAAAGCCATGGAAATAAAAGGCATAACCGAGCGCCTGGAGGCGGCAGGCGGGGTCCCCGCAATCCCTTGAGAGCGTCAGGCACCTCTCCGCCCAGGTCTCCGCGTCCGGGTGCGCCGGTCGGCAGGAAACGATGGCGTAGGTCATGCAGGCGGCCACCTTCGCATTTATCCTGTCCTCAATGCCGGCAAACGGAAAATGAGACCCGTTCTTCTCAATGAGGGCGTAAAGGCGGTCAATCCAGCTCCTCATGGAGGAAAAATCATTCCATTCGTAAGCGAAGCCGTCAACGATGAAACACCAGCTAAGGAGGGCCCCGGCCAGGTCGTCGCCGGCTGTGAACTGCCAGTAGGCCTTTTCAAAATGGCCCCTTGCCCGGGCCGGGTCATTTCCCATCCGGCACATCCCAAGCCAATAGAGGAGCCACGGTGAACTTTCAAGGGACTTCTCCGGGATTTTTGAAATCCACCCTTCGAGGGTCCGGGTCCGTCCCTGGTTCACGAACCTTCCGGCGTTTTTCATTATCAGGGCGGACAGCGACTCCCAGTCTCCGCACTGGATCCAAAGCTCCGCAGCGTTCTCCGTCTGGCCCACCTCCATGAGCAGCACGGCCGCCATTTTCCTTAATGCCGAGATTTCTTCTTTCGGATACTCCTCCACGGCCCTGGCGTTAAGGAATTCCTTGAACAGCGGATGCATCCGGTAAAAGGAGACGTCGGCGTTTCGCCTCTCCACAAAATAATTTTTCCGGTTAAGTTCGGACAGTATCTTTTCCGCGGCGTCAAATCCGGTGATTTGCCGGGCGGAATCAGCAGGGATCCTCGGGAGGAAGGAGGCCTTCAGGAGAAACTCTCTTGTCATCCCGTCCATCTTGGAGAGCACCTCGCTTGCGAAATAATCGAACACCCTTTCCTGATTGAGGGCGGCAAGCGGCACCAGCGCGGGTCCGGCCATCTTCATCTCCTCGAGAAGGAGGACCAGCCCCGCCGCCCAGCCGTTGGTTTTTTCCTGTATCTCCCGCAATGCATCCCTGGGGATCCTTTTTCTGCCCTGGACATCGAGGA
The DNA here is from genome assembly GCA_021790695.1 of Nitrospirota bacterium. GTDB lineage: Bacteria > Nitrospirota > Thermodesulfovibrionia > Thermodesulfovibrionales > JdFR-88 > JAJYGJ01. Next base: position 4,675 of record JAJYGJ010000174.1, read on the forward strand.
AGGTTTTTGTCTCTTCCAGAGTGAACCTTATCTCCTGCCAGCCTAAGGGCGCCATATTCCTGTTTGCAAGGAAATGGACCATCCTGGGCGGCGGTTCATGGCGGCTTATCAGTATGCACTGGATTCCCGCGGGTATTAAGGGAATGGCCTGGGCCATGATCTCCCAGAAAGGGGCGTCCTCGTGGACATCCTGGCAATTGTCGAAGACGAGTATATGCGGGGGTTTCAGTCTCCGGTACATCTCCTCGAAATACCAGGCCGTAAAGGCCGGGAGGCCCTGAAAGTATTCCGCCGTAAAGAGCGGCAACGCCTTTCTGTATCTGCCCAATTTCCTTGCGGCCAGCCCCATGTAATAAAAGAAGGAGGCCGGGTCCGTATCCGTCTGGTCCACAAGGTACCAGAGGTGGGGAATCTTCCGGGATTCGAGCCAGCTTGCAGTGAGTGTGGTCTTGCCGGAGCCGGCGGGGCTGGACACCCAAAGGGCGGGGAAGTCCCGCATCGAATCAAGCCGGCTAAAGAGTTTTTCCCGTGGGAAAACGCCTGAAACGGCGGGGCGCGTTATCTTGGCGGAAGGCGCAGCAACCCTCTTCACTCCCGGCAATGACCCCAAAAAAGAACATTCGCGCGGCATTTTGGCGGTGTCAAGTCTTTTTTGTAAATTCTCACCAGGGTCTTATTCTCAAGGGTTTTCATGACTCAGGTTATGCCGTGACCCGGCCCCCCTCGTACAGGTCCCCATGAAGATACGCCGTTACCTCTTCCCGCAGAGCCATCCTCAACATCATCCCGACCCAGTATTTTAGCATCTTGAACGCGTTTTTTTAAAGAGGAGCCTTCCCCCGACAGGGTTTCAAGAAGCCCATGAAAGCGGTCATGAGCAGTGATAACCCTTCCTTATATTTCGCTCTCATTTTTCACATAAGCGCCGAAGCTTTCTTGATGTGCCGGAACTGAGGCGGCCGCCCTGCTTTCAGTCCGAACGACGCTTTCCCGGCCAATCCTTTTCCACAATTCTACGACAGCGGGGCCGGATGCGAAGGGGGCACGGTCCGCGTTCGATGTAACTTTCGGATTTTTAACGGGAAAATCTGGTGCCCCCTGCAGGAGTCGAACCTGCGACACCAGGTTAGGAATTCTTAACAGGCGATTTTCGCAAAGCGGCTACTGGCAACGGTTCCAGCAAAACCGTTTGATTTAAAAGCATAAACTTGACTTCCGCATATTCCGGCTGTTCCGCCCAAATCCGGATAAAATGCAGAAAACTACGACAATTTTACTACGGGTAAAAAGAGCGGCACCTTAGGAATAATCGAGAACGCCAAGAACGGGCGAAGACTCTTATGCCGAATCGGGAAACATTCTCTTATACAGCTTATCGCTGGCAGGCCATGCTCTTTAAGGACCTCTGTGACTCTGCCCCTGCTCATTCCGGCCAGCTCAACCGCCTTCCCAAGCGATATGGACTTTTCCTGGAACAGAAGGATTGCAAGCGCCACTTTCAGCTTTTTCTTGACTTCTTCCGGCCTCTCGGTCCCCTTCATCGCAAATATTATGTCCTGAGGGAGGTCTAATTCAATCTTTTCGCTCTTCGTTCCCATGGCATCGCCTCCTGAGCCTTGATAAAAGTATTTGACACATTTCTGGGCCGGCGGGAAAGACGTCCGGAAGGAATATTAATGGCTTCTACGCCCACCAGGCAGAACCGGATTTTTTTGTTCGTTTTTTGGAAAATGCCGTTTGTTGCCTTTATCATTTGCTCGTTTGGTCGTTTGTTGCCTTGGCCGACAGGAGGCCATGTCGTAGATCAACCTTATTCCCACGCCAAGACATCGGGCCTCGAAGGCGGTTGTGGCGCAGATAATGGGCCCATATACGAAGAATCCGGGCCAATACGCTCATGCCCTGTCCGATTACGCGCAGAGCCAGGGCTGGACGAACCTTTGGCAGGACATGAAGCAGGCATGGAGCGCGAACAACAACAACGCCACGATGCCGAATTCGAGCAACCCCGCGAACTTAAGCGGCGCATACGCCGGATGCCCGACGGCCGTTAAGGCCCTCTTTCTGACCCCCGGTAGCCTCCTGGACCATCTCCAGGCGCAGTTCGGAGGGGTCTCCACGGACTATATCGAACTGCTTCGGGGGATGCTGGGCGATATCGTCTTCACCACAGACCAAAACGGCATGGTCGACGCCAACCCCGTGCCCCCCTGCTATTACAACTTCAATAAGAATGTCGACAACTTCCTCGCGGGCAATGCGGAGGGCGAGGCCTCCCCGTCGTCCACAGGGGCCCCGGGGACCTGCGCTCCGCTCACGGACGTCAACGCGAACCTGCAGGAATGGGCGTCGGGAATAATGACGGGCATAGCCACCCAGATGGCCGACAGCGAGCCTCTCAGCGCTTCTCAGCAGGCATTTTTAAAAGAGATGCCCATCCCGATGGACCTGATCATGAAATACGCCGTCAGCACCGGGCAGATCGTCCCAATGACTTCCGAGTTCGCCGGAGTGGCCGCCAAGGCATACGCCTTCAGCATGATGGCCGATCTGGACCATAATGCCGACGTCCTCATGGGCAAGGCGCTGATAGTGGCCCGCAGCAATCCGGGCGCCGTCCTCAACTCTCCGTCGGCCCAGTGTATGAGCAAGCTCAACCAGCCCGTGGGCATGCTGAAGATGTACAAAAAGCGCGTGAGTCAGACGCGTTACGCCCTTGGCCAGGACTATATCAAATGGGCGACCTCGCTTTCCTCCCTGGAAACGCTTGGCCTCAGGCTCCAGCAGTTCAACGGCGAGGCGTACAAGGACCTGGCCGAAAAGTTCAATCCTTCCGTGGCCGGAAGGGCGGTCGGGTATTGATCGAATTTTCAATTTCGATTGAGACTGAACGAAATGTCTACACCGGCGTCCGGCTCCATGGGATGGCACCTCCTCCCACTTTATTCCCAGGCCAGCGGATATGCTCGTAAACGGCCCATTGAGGCCGCCCGGAGGACGAAAGCCAGGAGTTCATACCTATCCCATCACGATCCTGCCGTTGCTTGGTGAATTGTTCTACTTTCTCTCGGAAATTTAGCATAGTT
>JAJYGJ010000012.1 GCA_021790695.1 Nitrospirota bacterium
CCCCCGAATTGCCCCCCGCCCTCGAGTGTATAGGGCTCCGTAAAGTGGGCTGGCGCGTGGTAGTAATCAAGGTTTCCGGCCTTTTCTATCTCTTCGCGCAGAAAATTCCTGCCGTGGTCCCTGGCCCTGTTCATCCTGGACATGATGGAGGCGAAGCCGGTCTCCTCCACACGCGCCTTTATCCCGAATCTGCCGGCCTCCTCTATCTCCCTTATCCGGTCGGCCGGATAGGTCAGGGTCTTTGAAGGCACGCATCCCACGTTGAGGCACGTCCCTCCCGGGTGGTCCTTGTTCACCAGCGCAACCTTGAGCCCGGCCCCGACCGCCTCGAAAACGACATTCAACCCGACCCCCGCGCCTATTACAAGGACGTCATACTCCTTTATCGCCATATCCTTATAGCTCTAAACCCTCCTTTTTAAAAAAATCATATCACATAAAAAAGCATGCTGGCGGGGTGAGTACGCATATTAACGCTGCAATTGCATAAATCCGGGATTCAAAAACATTCAAAACGTTGCTCAGGCAGCCAGTTTACAGGCTGTTTCCCGAGGCAAACGGGAATTCACTGCAAGTGAACTCAAATTGCGTCATTCCGGAGGCAGCCCGTTTTTATTTTTTAACGGATAAAATCTGGCGGAATCCAGCGACTTTAAAAACCATGTCACTGCCCGTCTTTTTATTTTATTTAAGAATAAAATCGGGAGGCGCGCGCCGGTATGACGGACTTTTAATGCACGTTAAGGTCAATGTCCGCCATTTTGTGGAAAGATGATTGTGAGACAGGTTCCGGTTTCGGCTTTTATGGAGGATTGGGGAAGCTGATTATCTTATGGGCAAGAAATGATTATCTTAATTGAAAAGCGGGCGGGCACATGCGCGATGCGGATGGTCCCCAACTCCTCCGGGAGGGCTGGTCCCGGCAGGAGGCGAACTAAACCTCGTTCAACCTGCCATTGCTCATCCTGAACTTTCGCGTGGCCGTGTCGGCCAGGGCGGAATTGTGCGTGACGAGTATGAACGTCAGGCCCATCTCCCGGTTTACCTGCATGAAAAACGCCATCACCTCGGCCTCGGTCTGTTCGTCCAGGTCGCCGGTGGGTTCATCGGCCAGAAGCAGCTCGGGTTCGTTCATGAGGGCGCGGCTGATGGCCACCCGCCTCTGCTGACCGCCGGAGAGCTGGTACGGGTAGGAGTTGAGCTTGTCCTTCAGGCCGACCAGTTCCATGTATCGCTCGGCCCTCTTGTTCGCGTCCCGTTTAAGGCCGGAAAATACGGTCGGCAGCAGCAGGTTTTCCCTCGAGGTGAGCATCGGCATCAGGGAGGCGAACTGAAAGACGTAACCTATCTTCGTGGCCCTGTAGGTGGCCAGGCCGTCATCGTTCATCCGGTAGACGTCCTGCCCGTCGACATAGACGCTGCCGGAGTTCGGGCTCAGTATGCCGCCGATGATTGAAAGGAAGGTCGTCTTGCCCGAGCCGGAATGTCCGACTATGGAGACGAATTGACCCTTCTCGATCTCCATGCTGGCGTCATCCACAGCCTTTGTCTCAATGCCGTCTATGCGGAAGCTCTTGGTGATGTTCTTGACTATCAGGCTGGCCATGTCAGGACTCCTTGATCGCCGTCAGAGGCTCCATTTTCTTAATCTTTATGATCGGGGCCAGCGCTCCCAGGAGACAGACGCCAGTGCCCACCGCTATTCCGACAAGGGCGATGCCGATTCTGTCCGGCGTCGTGAGGCCGGCGGGCATGTCCCTGAAGAGAATGAATATTCTTGAGAAATAGACCGCCAGATAGGTGCCGGCCCCGGCCCCCAGGGCGCTTCCTATCGCCCCCAGGAGGAAAACCTCCAGTACGAAGGCCCGTATTATGTGCTTGTTTTTCGCCCCGATGGCGCGCATAACGCCTATTTCCTTTTTCCGCTCATTGATTATGGCCGAGAAGATGGCCCAGGTGAGGAGGGCCGAAAGGGTAAGGCAGAGGGCGACCGTGAGCATGAATATCGTGTTAATGTCCTTCAGCGTGGCCAATATGTTGCTGCCCAGGCCGTTTCTTGGCACGACCGAGACGTTCCATATCGCGTTTTCTATGTTGGTTGCGACCTCTTTCGGGAAATAGCCGGGCTTGTCCTTGACGAATATGATGGATATCTGGTTCGGCTTGAGATGGGTCTTGCCGTATTTGATCATGTTGGCGACGTTTTTATCGCTTACGAAGATGCAGTTGTCGAACCCCGTGCCGGTTTTGTGAAGGGCGCCCAGCACCGTGAACCTGTTGCCGAAGAGGGTGCACTTGTCCATCGCCAGCAGCCCCAGGTTGAGCCAGGCCGTGTGGCCCAGGATGCACTCCCCCGGTTTCAGCTCCCGGTGTATGGCCTTTCTAAGCCAGGGGGCGATTATGAAGTCCGTTTTCTGATTGAAGGCGACCACCTCCGCGGATCTGACGTCTCAACAGACCCCCGCGACGGTGGTCAGGTACGTCTGCCATGTGACCGCCCCTACGCCCTTGACCTTCTTTACCTTGTCAATGATGTCCTTGCTCATGTAGAAGCTCTCGGCCTTCTGGTTCATGAGCAGAACGTCCTCGGCGTCGGCTTGGCACCCGGGGGGCACAACCAGCACGTCCGCGCCAAGCCGGTCTATCGCCGACTTAAGGCTTGAGCCCACGCTGAGGACAAACGATAGGCCGAAGACGAGGATTGAGACAAAAAGCGCGATGGAAACCATTAGTATCCCCGTCCTCAGGGACCTTCTCTTCAGGTTCTTTACCGCCAGCGTAAGGAGATTGAACGATCCCGCCATTGTCCGCCTTCTTTCGTTACTGATATCCGGTTTTCACACGTCAAGTCCCGGCTGCCAAATCCTGCAGCCATCCGGCTTCCGCGGCGGAGCCGGGTTCGGGGAGTACCCCAAAACCGGCTCCAGCGCGGGTCCGTATTATTCAAAATCGGATTTTTTAATCGTTACGTTAATGTTATTTCTTCCAGTTGACGTCTATACCGCAGAGAGCGGCGCTGAATTCCATGTTCTCGCCGTACTTGTAGTGGCATGCGCCGCAAACCGATACGGGCTGGCCTATCATCTTGTGGTTCTGGATGTCATAGAGCTGCATCACGCCATCGGTCACAGGCTTGTTGCCCTTCATTAAAGGCACCCTCACGGTTATGAGCGCGTACTTGCTGTCCGGGGTGGCGATTGCGTCATGCATCTGCCCGTTCGCAAGGCTGGGGATAACCGGCGGGTACACGGCGGCCGGGACGTCATCCGACGCACCCATCATCTGCTGGTCCACGAGTTTGAGGGTCTTTGCGTCCAGGACCCACATCCTGTCGCCGCCGGACTGAAGCAGGTACTTGCCGTCGGGCGTAAAGCTCTGCCTGAAGGTGATGGTGTCTCCGGGGGAGCCATGGAGGACGGTTTTGGCAATGACCTTGAGCTTGCCGTGGAGCAGGCTCTTCATATCCACCAGGTTGAAGGTAACGTCGCCATTGAGCGCGCTGTAGTCGCCGGGCTTCCTGTTGGCGGGGTTGCCCATGTTGTTTATCACTATGAACTCCTTCATGTCGGGCGTGTTGGTGCCGTGCATGAAGACGTAGTTGTGGTCCTTCATCCCGAGGGAAGTCGGGAAGACGCGGTGCACGAGCTTCCAGGTCTTCTTGCTGCGTATGTCAATGTAGCCCTCATCGGTCATCGTGACCGGTATGTAATAGTCTTTCGTCTGCCCGGAGGCGCAGTAGCCGGCCCCGGTGACTTTGGCCCTCGGATCCGGCTTTATGGCCACATCCATGATGACTTTGCCGGTTTTAAGGTTGATCTTGCCAGTGTGGAAATCCCCTTTGGGGTCCAGGGTGTAGGTCGAAAACATCATGATGTTTCTGTTGGCCGTGTCGATCCTCGGGTCATGCACCGAATGGTCCTGCCATGTGCCTATGACGATCCTGCCCAGGTCCTTGACCGTTATGGGATGCTCGGTGTCGGCGGGATTAACGGTAAAAACGACTTTTGCGAAGTGGCCGCCCTGACCCGCAATATAGGCCGTGCCGCTGTAAGTCTTTGCTGCGTTTGCCTGGCCGGCAAACAGGCAGCCGCCGGCGATCAACGCCATTGCAGCTAATGCCAAGAAGAATTTCTTCATCGATTCCTCCTTATTTGTTTTCCCCTTCACTGCTTGACTCAGAATCAAATCAAATTAAATCAAATCAAATCAAAAAACCTTTAAGCGGGTGAAATGTATATATCAGCACCTCCTCCCATGGACGAGATCATAAATTCCCCTGGTCTGTCCCTATGTAATGTTTTTATTTTTGGAAAATTATTATATTAAATAAAACCGCTTAATGTCAATTAATCAACTTGTTGATTAATTTATAAATTACTCGATTTTTAATTGTTTTTAGGAGTTTTCCCGACGACTGCCGCATCGGCGGGCAGTGGGTATTCAAGACCGCCGGATTTGACATGCGCCCGCCGGTATACCAATAATATCCTGATGCGGGATGAAAACATACCCGCGGGCGGCGCGCGGGCAGGCGGGCCGTGTGAAAGATGAAAAATCCCACATGCTAAAAAGGCCTTTTTGATGCGGCGTTTTAACTCGTTTGGCCGGTTTGCCAGGGAAAAATTCGGGGGCAGGCTCCAGAAAGTCAACATAGACGCCGGGTTTACATGCCCGAACCGGGACGGGACCCTGGGGGTCGGCGGGTGCGTTTACTGCAATAACGACAGCTTCAGGCCCGGCGGCTGCCGGCCGTCCCTGCCGGTCTCCCAACAGGTGGAAAATGGGATATCCTACCTCCGGGGACGCTACAAGGCGGATCTGTTCCTCGCATATTTTCAGCCGTTCACGAACACCTACGCCCCCGTCGGGGAGCTTGAAAGGCTCTATTCGGAGGCCCTGGCCCATCCGCTTGTGGCGGGGCTCGCCATCGGCACAAGGCCCGACTGCGTGGACGAGCAAAAGATTGAACTCCTGGAAAAACTGGCCAAGACCCGCTTCATATTGATCGAATACGGCCTTCAATCCATGTACGATAAGTCCCTCCGGTTCATCGAGCGCGGACACGGATTCGACGCCTTTTTGAAGGCGGTCGAGCTTACAGCCGGACGGGGCATCCACATAGGCGCGCACCTGATAGCGGGCATCCCCACCGAGACGCGGGAGGAAACCCTCCTCATGGCGGAAAAAATATCGGAGTTTTTCCCGGTCGGTTTTTTAAAGCTCCACCAGCTCCAGGTGGTGCGACGGACGAAGCTCGCCAGGCTTTACCGCGAGCGCCCTTTTCATGTCTTCGGATATGAGGAGTATCTTGACTTCGCGGTGGATTTCCTCGAACGGCTCCGGGCGGACATCGTGATCCAGAGGCTCTTTGCCACGGCCCCCTCCGACCTGCTTGCCGCCCCCAGGTGGGAGGCGGACAGGCACCGCATACTGAAAGACATTGAGGCCAGGCTCGAAGAGCGGGACACCCGCCAGGGAAGGCTGGCGGCAACGGGCGGCGGGTGATGGTTTTTATCCCTCTTTTTTGCCCCTTAAGAGCGTCTTTACGTCTTCCATAAGCTCGTTTATGTCCTTGAACTGGCGATAGACGGAGGCGAACCTCACATAGGCGACCGCGTCCATCTGCTTCAGGGCGGCCACAACCTCTTCCCCTATGAGACTGCTCGGGGCCTCCCTGACGCCCATCGCCAGCACCTTCCGCTCTATCCGGTTTACAACCTCTTCCCGCTGCTCGGTGGAGATGGGCCTTTTCTCGCAGGCCTTCTCTAACCCGTGGAGGATCTTTTGCCGCTCGAAGGGTTCGCGCCTGCCGTCTTTCTTGATGACCGAGGGCATCACCTCCTCTATGCGTTCATATGAGGTGAAGCGCCGCTCGCATTTCAGGCACTCCCTGCGGCGGCGGATGGCATCGCCCTCCTTGCTCGTCCTGGAGTCTATGACCTTGTCTTCAAGATGGCCGCAAAAAGGGCATTTCATTTTTTTGTTTTTGACTTCACCTTTCAGGTCTTATCATTCCGGTTTTCCGGGGGGCGGGCCCGGCCGGGGTCAGTAGAGAGGGAAACGCTCCGTAAGCTCCCTTACCCTGCCTCTTATCTCATTGAGCACGGTTTCGTTTCCCCTGGCCTGGATGGCCAGGTCGATATACTCCGCAATGAGGCGCATCTCGGTCTCGCCCATGCCCCGGGTGGTTACGCAGGGGGTGCCGATGCGGATGCCGCTTGTGACGGTCGCCGGGCGCGGATCAAAGGGGATGGTGTTTTTGTTGAGAGATATGCCCGCCCTGTCCAGGGCCTCCTCGGCCTCCTTGCCGGTTATGCCCTTATTGTTCAAATCGATAAGCATGAGGTGGTTGTCCGTTCCGCCGGAGACGAGGTTGAAACCCCGCTCGGAAAGCCCGGCGGCCAGTGTCCTGGCGTTTTTAAGTATATTCTGCTGATAAGTCCTGAAATCCTGGGCCAGGGCCTCCTCGAAGGCCACGGCCTTTGCCGCTATGACGTGGACCAGGGGCCCGCCCTGGATGCCGGGGAAGATCATCTTGTCTATTGCCTTTGCGTATTCGGCCTTGCACATGACGAGCCCCCCGCGCGGCCCGCGCAGCGTCTTGTGGGTGGTCGAGGTCACGAAATCGGCATGGGGAAAGGGGGATGGATGAAGCCCCGCGGCCACAAGTCCCGCGATATGGGCGATGTCCGCCACCAGCCAGGCCCCCGCTTCGCGGGCAATGCCGCCAAAGGCCTCGAAATCTATCGTCCTTGGGTATGCGCTGGCCCCCACCAGGATCATCCTGGGCCTGTGTTCGCGGGCAAGCCTCCTTACATCGTCGTAATCTATGCGCCCGGTTTCCCGGTTCAGGCCGTAGGCAACCCGGTTGTAGAGCATCCCGGAAAAATTGGCCTGCGCGCCGTGGCTCAGGTGGCCGCCGTGGCTCAAACTCATCCCCAGGATGGTGTCGCCGGGCTTCAGATATGCGAAATAAACGGCCATGTTGGCCTGCGTGCCGGAGTGCGGCTGCACGTTTACGTGCCCGGCCCCGAAGAGCCTTTTCGCCCGCTCTATGGCAAGCTGCTCCACCTCGTCGGCGAACTCGCAGCCCCCATAATACCTTTTGCCCGGATAGCCCTCGGCGTACTTGTTCGTGAAGACGGAGCCCTGGGCCTCCATTACGGCCCGGCTCGCGTAGTTTTCGGAGGCTATGAGAAGGAGCTTTTCCCTTTCCCTTGTCCTCTCCTTCTCTATCGCGTCAAATATCCGCGGGTCGGTTTCCCTGAGGCTGCCTGATTTCATCCCTTTGAGTATTTCTCCTCCACCGTCGTTATCTTCATCAGCCTTTCAGCATGCCGGCCGCCCTCAAAGGGTGTCTCAAGCCAGACCTTGAGTATCTCAAGCGCCATGACGCTGCCCACAAGCCGGCTGCCCAGGGCCAGAATGTTTGAGTCGTTGTGCTGGCGGGATAGCCGGGCGCTTACGGGCTCCCCGCAGAGGGCCGCCCTCACCCCCGGGAATTTGTTGGCCACGATGCTCATGCCGATCCCCGTGCCGCAGATGAGAATACCCCTGTCCACCTGCCCGGAGGAAACCATCCTGGATACCTTCGCCCCGAAATCCGGATAATCGACCGGACCCGAATTTTCAGGCCCCGCGTCAATCAGCTTTACACCTTTTTTTTCCAGAAAACCGGAAAGTTCGCGCTTTAACTCGACAGAT
>JAJYGJ010000225.1 GCA_021790695.1 Nitrospirota bacterium
CGCGGGATTGCCCATGGCGATCCTGCCCACATCCGCGCGGCCAAGACTGCTCCAGCCCTTTACCGCGCTCGCTCCGGCCCCCGGGACTATGAGCACCAGGGTATTTCCGGCGAAATCCTTCCTCGTCCCCGGCATTACAAGGCCCTTTTTCTCAAGCTCGTCCATCTGTTTTTCCGCGGCCGAGGCAAATACGTCAACCGGAGCGCCCGCCACTATCTGGCTGGCCAGGTCTCCGGAAGAGGCGAAATTCAAAAATATCTTCGCCCCCCTGTTTTGCTTTTCGGCCTCGAACGCGCCGGCCATCTGCTCGAAGGCATTCTTCAGGCTTATCGCCGCCGAGACGGTTATGCTGCCCCCCGCGGCGCTTGCCGATTGGCCGGCCCCCGCGGCGAAGCCTTCACCCGGGAAGGCCGCGAACGAGACAAAAAAGAAAACCGCGAACAAAAAAGTAAACAGTCCGGAAAGGCGGAAACGAAAACTCATCATCCTGAAAAACCCTCCTTTATCCTCCAATCAGGCTCATTGCCTCGCAGGGTACGGCCTTTTTGAGAAGGCTTCCCTTCGCCTTGCCACGCACTGAAGCAAGCAATAACCGTTCCATTTCATTTTCGTTCGAGACGGCGTTTAAATCCAGCTCGCAATCCGAGAAGAGGCAGGGCCTGATCTTGCCGGCCGCTGTTATGCGGAGCCGGTTGCAGGAGTCGCAGAAATGGTGGCTCATCGGGCTGATGAATCCGATCACCCCGGCGCCGCCAGCCCAAAACCTGTAATTGTCCGAGGAGCCGCTTCGGCCGATGGGCACAAGCCGGCCAACGGCGTCACAAATGCTCTTTTTTGCCTCATCCGCGGTCACGCGCATGCCGTCAAGGGACGAAAACCCACGACCGGCGGGCATAGGCTTGCCCCGGACGGGCATAAGCTCTATGAAACGTATATGCCAGTCTCTTTCAAGGGCAATCGCGGCAAATTCCCCGATCTCGTCATCGTTTATCCCCCTTATCAGCACCACGTTCACCTTTACGGGGGCGAGCCCCGCCCCGCAGGCCGACTCTATTGCGCGGTAAACGTTGCGGAGACAGCCGCCGCCAGTGATCCGCCTGTAGCGCTCCGGCCGGAGGGAATCCAGGCTTATGTTTACCCTGTCCAGGCCGGCCCTCTTAAGCCGCCTCGCGAAAAGAGGCAAAAGCTGCCCGTTCGTCGTGAGGCCAAGATCCTCCACGCCGATATCCTTGATGGCCCGGACAATCCGGGTTATGTCCTTTCTTAAAAGCGGCTCCCCCCCGGTGAGCCTTACTTTCCTCAAGCCGTATCTTTTGGCGACTTTCAGAAACGCAATCAGTTTTTCCGCCGCAAGCGGCGGTGAGGGTTTCAGACAACGCGGCGGCGCCCCGTCCGGAACGCAGTATACGCAGCGCAGGTTGCACCTGTCCGTCACGGAGACCCGGATGTAATCGATCCTGCGGTCGAACGTGTCCCGTAGTTCCATTTTGAACCCCCTAATATTTCCCGAACGGGCAGGTCGGATACGTGCAGACCGGGCAGTGCAGGCAAAGCCCTCCGTGTCCCAGGCGGGCCAGTTCGCCTCTGCCTATTTCCTCTCCGGCAAGTATCCTCGGAAGAACCAGATCGAGCACGGTTATCCTGCTATACATGGCGCAGGTGGGCACGCCAAGGACCGGTATGATTCTGCCCTCACCCGCCTCTATATAGGCCACCAATAACATCGCACCCGGCAGCACCGGGCTTCCGTAGACCAGCCTTGATGCGCCCAGCTTCCTTATGGCGAACCTCGTGACATCGTCCGGGTCCACGGACATCCCACCGGTCGCGATGAGCAGGTCCGCTCCCTGCCCGATGAATTCCCTCAGCTTTGTCTCGATGACCTTCTCGTCGTCCGGGGCGTATGCGAAGCCGACGACCTCGCCTTCGTACTCCTCTATCTTTTTCCTCATAACGGGGGCGAATGAGTCTTTTATCCTGCCCGAAAACACCTCGCCCCCCGTTATCACGATGCCGGCCTTCGGCCGCCTGAGAGGTTTTACCTGAATGACCCCGCCCGCATTCCGCGAAATCCTTGCCGCCTTCCGGACAATCTTCCTTTCGATCACAAGCGGGATTGCGCGTGTGGCGGCGACCTTCTGCCCCTCCTTGACGAGCATGTTGTCGTGCAGCGTTGCGCAGATGACCTCTCCGCCCATGTTGAACCTGGTTAGCGCTGCCTCGTTTATCTTCAGCAGCCCCGCGCGCCCGGCGACGATATTTATCTTGCCCTCCCTCGGCTCCCCCTCAATCCGCACCCCCCGGCCCATAAGCGCCTCCGCCAGGGCGTATGCCGCGTCGTCTTCGTGCATCATGCGCGGGCCAAGATCAAGGACGTAAATGTTCTCCTTGCCGAGCCGCCGCAGGTGCTCGATGTCCTCCTCTTTTACGATATGGCCCTTTTTGAAGGCGGGGCCTTTGAAATCGAGCCGCACCTCGGTTATGTCATGTGCCAGCACCATATTTACCGCCTTATGGATCGGCACCGGGACCAGTCCCGCAGGGACCAGCCCCGCAGGGACCAGCCCCGCAGGGACCAGTCCCGCAGGGACCAGCCCCATGGGCCGCGCCCGGACGATTTTTTTATCAGGGGTGGTTTTTTTATCTGAGACCGGCTCCAAATTATTTTTTAAAGCTCGCGCCCGGGTGCCGCCCTTTTTCCCTTTACTGCCCGAAGAGTTCATTAAAACGTTCGTCCGCCGCCTTTCTTATGTCTTTTTCGATTGCCTCGTATCTGGAGAGGAAATCTCTTATCCCGGGCGTAAGTTCCGCCCCCCCTCCGCCTTTTCCGCCGGACCTGCGCTCCACAAGCCGGATGCCGAGCCTGTCTTCCATCGCCTTTATGTAGCTCCACGCCTTACGGTAGGAAATGCCCGCTTCCCTGGCCGCCCGGTTTATGGAGCCCCATCGGTCTATGGCAGCCAGCAGAAACATCCTGCCCCTGCCGAAAACAGGCTCCCCCTCAAGCTCGATCCAGAGTTTCGACCTGATGCCGAAATCGTTATGCAAAAATTGCATAACGGAAGGCGAAAAAAAAGCTGCGGCATCTTCGTCTTTATAGTAGCCGCCGTTTGCGCACGGCCGGCACAGAATCCGGCCGTCTCTCATTATCTCCCGCCGGTCCTGGACGTACTCTCCGCAGGCCTCGCATCGGACCCTGCCCAGCGGCCTGCCGGGCATATCCTCCGGCTTTATATCGACCCGGACGCGGGAGGTCTCGAACAGCTCGGCATCGGGCATTATCTTGTAGGCCTTCAGTTGGGCCTCGTACCTGTCTGCTATCTCCGGGAAATACTCTTTGGCCTTCTGCCTGGAATCCTCCCTGGCCAGCACCCGGACGGCCACTCCGGTTTTCAGGTTTACGAAAGTCGCCGCCATCTTCCCGTAATCGACAAACTTCAGCGTCCGTTTGCCAAGCGTGCAGCCGGTCACGGACTGGATGGCGTCGGTGGCGCACCTGTCTATCTCCACAAAGACGATAAAGTCCTTCCTGTCTTTTCCCTTCGGGTCGCTTATGCCGATGGCATTCAACCCCAGCATGGACATGCGGACACCCAGCACCTGCCCGGCGCAGAGATGCCCGTGGACCTTTGCTGACTCCTGAAGAAGGCGCTCTAAATCCGGCATGGGATAAGTTTACAATAAAAACGGGGGGAAATAAAGTCCGGCGATTTCAAAGGGTTTACTTAAATTTATAACGCCATAAGGGAATTAAATTTTACAACATTACAGGAATGTAATTATTATAGTGGACTATCAAAAACGGGTTGATGAAAGACTTTTTTAGCCGTCATTGCGAGCGAATCCGTATCTCCGCCCGACCAACGACTTGAAATGAGCCTTTCTGTAGTGGCCCGCTAAAAAAAGGGGGTAGGTCATATATGCCTCATACCCTGATGTATTGGGTGATTGCCTTTGTATGGGCGGTTTTCGTAGGGTTCGTATATACCTCGACCGGCGGCGCCGGGGGAGTGCTGGCCGTCTTCGGGTACATATCCATCCTGAGTGCCCCCGTCAACCCCACAAAACCGATGAGCCTTGTATTGGTCATCATTTCGGCCATAGTGGCGGTCCCCACGTATATGAGACAGGAAAGGGTCAGGAAGATAACGAAGGTGATAGTCTGCGCCGCCCTGTCGCTTGCCTCGGGCGGCATGATAGGAGGGGTCCTGGGCCCATGGCTGTCCACGCATTACCTTACCAATGCCAAATCCTTCAAAAGTTACTTCGGATTTATGATACTTGTCGTTTCCGTTTTGATGACGGTTAAACTCGTAAAGCAGATATCAAAGGAAAAAAAGTTGAAAACGGCCGCCGCAGCGGGTTTGGCGGACCCCGCAAACGGCGGAGGGATAACGAAGGTTGGAAGTTTCTCGCTGAAAAGGATGAATTATACGATCCTTGGCGTCGACTACTCCTTTTCCCCCATAGCGTGTTTCTTCGCGGGCCTGACCATTATAACGATAGCCACCATCTTCGGCGTGGGGGGCGGGTTCCTCGTTTCTCCGTTTTTTATCGACGTAATGGGGTTTCCCGTATTCGTGGCGGCGGGTTCCAGCGTCCTGGCGGTCATGTTTTCAGCCACGGTTGCGACCATATCCTACTTGAGAATGCATGTCCATATGATCTTTTCGCTTCTTGCCATCGAAATCGCGGGCATGGTGGTGGGCTCGATACTCGGGCCCAGGCTCTCCCCGCACATAAACGAAAAATGGTTGAAATCTTTGCTTATCGCCGTGCTCTTCTTCATAGGGGCGCTATATATATTCAAGTCCTGAAATACGGATGGTGATTTCGCCCATTCGAGCATGGCCGGCGGGACGGGGCAATGAAAAAAAGGATTATAATAGTATGTTATACCGGAAGATTATCATGCCGGCTGGAAGATTGTCATACTGGAATGTCACTTGAGATTATAGCCGATCAGGTGGAAAATGGACGTTGTTAGCGCGACCGTCGAGCGGAAAACCGGCAGGGCTTCCATGGCCGCCCTGCTTAGAAAAATCACTGGGCATGAGCACACGGCCCTGATTGTCCTGTCCGTCATTGTCGGGGTCCTGGCCGGCCTTGCAAACGTCTTTCTGCACGCCACCCTGGACTTCGTTCATCACATCTTTTTTACAAAGGCGGGAGGCTTTCTTTCACTCGAGCGGGGTGGATGGCACAAGCTGCTGCTTCCCCTCCTGCCCATGGGCGGCATGCTTCTGCTGATACCGCTGTCCCTTGCCTTCCCCGGAGAGATAAACGGCTACGGGTTCCCGAAATTCCTCGAAAAAGTGAACATAAAGGGCGGCGTTATCAAGATAAGGAACATCGTGCTTAAGACCCTTTCCGTCGGGTTGACCATAGGCAGCGGCGGGTCGGCCGGCGTGGAGGGCCCGATAGCCATAATCGGCGGCACCGTGGGCTCCGGGATGGGGCAGCTCGTCAGGGCCTCCGGCAACAGGATGAAGATCCTCATAGCGGCCGGCGCGGGAGCGGGCATAGCGGACACCTTCAATGCCCCCATCGCGGGGGTGATGTTCGCCATGGAGATAGTGCTGCTGGGAGATTATGAGATTTCCTCCTTCGCCGCCATCGTCATAGCCGCGGCGATGGCCACGGTTATAACGAGGGCCATTTACGGCCCCAATCCGTCCTTGAATCCGGCCTTCACGGTGCCGGAGTACCATTTGAAAAGCATGGCCGAGTTGCCGCTGTACATGGTATTCGGGGTTCTTATGGGCTTTCTGGGCGTCTTTTATATAAAGGTCTTCCACGGCATCACGGACATATTCGAGAAAAAGATCAATATCCACGCGCAGTTGAAGCCCGTACTCGGGGCTTTAATGATAGGCCTGATCGGCATATTCCTGCCGCAGGTCATGGGCAACGGTTACGACATCCTCAGCCTGGCCATGGTCGGCAAGATAACCTTCATGATCGTCCTGCTGCTCACCCTTTTCAAGATCGTGGCCACCGCCATAACCATCGGCTCCGGCGGCTCGGGCGGCGTCTTCGCCCCTTCGCTTTTCATCGGGGGCATGGCCGGCGAGACGTACGGCTACATTGTCCACTGGCTTTTCCCCAGCTTTACGGCGTCTCCCGAGGCCTATGCCACCGTGGGGATAGGCTCTTTCCTCGCCGCGGCGACCCATGCGCCGCTTACGGGGATTTTTCTCATGTTCGAGATGACGGGAAACTACCGGGTAATAGTCCCCGTCATGCTGTCGGCCATAATCGGCACTATCGTCGCCAAGGGGCTCTGTCACGATTCCATCGACACGGTCCCCCTGACAAAGAGGGGCATAAATCTGCACGGGGGCAAGGAAGTGGCCATCATGAGCAGCATAAAGGTGGCGGACGTCATGAGGAAGGATTTCATTACGACAGGGGAAGGATCGACGCTCGACATGATCATAACCGACATGGTCAGCAAAGAGAAATTCTATGTCCCCGTGGTCGATGCCGGAGGGCTTATGACGGGTATAATCTCCATTCAGGACGTAAGGCCGGTGCTCTATGAGGATGACGTCAAGAGCATAGTCTCCGCAAAGCACCTGGCGACGGAGAATGTAGTGGTGCTCCACCCGAGCGATAACCTGAACACCGCCATGGCGCAGTTTGCCATGAAAGACATCGACGAGATACCGGTAGTGCCCAGGGACAACCCCAGAAAGGTCATAGCCATGGTAACCAGGCGGGACCTGATCACGGCCTACAACAAGGAAGTGCTTAAAAAGTCGCACTCCCACTAGTATGGTCAAGTCATTGATCCCCGTTTCATCTCTGTCCGAAAAAGTTTTCGCAAACACCGCGGGACGTCATGCCTGAGTGTCTTAACCGGCCATCCATTTTTAAAAAAACAATTTTGAGACAGGTCCTTTCCATCTTTAAAAAAACCCCGGAATGTAATACACTTATCGAATGGATTTGCCTTGAACAGCGAATGTTTATGCGCGAAAATATCCTGATGAAAGGAGTGCTTTAAATGACAGGAAAAATGCTCGTCGGCTTCGACGGATCCGAGGAATCATACAAGGCCTTTGATTTTGCGCTTGAACTGGCCACATCATGCAAAGTCCCGGCCCCGGAGATTTTTGTGCTTTCGGTGATCCGGCCCCCGGAGGGCCTGAATCTCGTTGACAAGAACAGTCTGATCGATGAAGCCACCCAACAGTTCAAAGAACAATTCAAGGACCTTGAGGGCAAGGCCGGTGCAAGCAATTTCAAGATCAGCAGCGAAATCGCCGTGGGGCACCCGGCTGATACGATCATAAAGTACGCCAGGAACATGGATTGTCCGATGGTAATAGTTGGCCACAAGGGCAGATCAAAGATCGCTGGTTTTCTTCTTGGGTCCGTGTCCAGGCATGTCGCCACCATGGCCCACTGCACCGTTGTAATTGTCAGGAAGGACTGAAGAAATCCGGCCAGGGATTGAAGCATTCGGAGGGCGGCCGAATATGAAAGGCCGCTCTTTATTCGTCATGCCCGAAGACCCTGACCGTGGCATGGCCTTGATCCGGCACCCGGGGTGGACCTGTTAATCCCGGGGGCCGCCGTCAAATGAGCAGAAACTTTCCGCACCCCTATTTCTCCTCGAAACCGAACTGGAAATGGTTCATTGTCTCCACCGTCCTCATAGGCGCGACAATGTCCGCCCTGGACGTAAGCAT